>NZ_SMLW01000497.1 GCF_009711405.1 Fulvivirga kasyanovii
TTTTGCTCAAACTTTCCGGATTCTTTTGCGACATCAAGAGTGTACGGTAATTATTTTTGAGGTACACCAGACTTAATGACAGGAGCAGGAATAGCAGCATAAGCGATAGTACTACTACCCCCTGATGCCCCCAAAAACCGAAAACGGACATTCCCCAGTTAATCAACACCCATTGTGTAATATATAGTGAGGTAACATTCCGGCTGCAGTAATATAAAAACTTAAAAGCACGGTTGGTTTTAACATGTGTTGTAAGCAGGTTGACCGCCCAAAGCGCTACAAGGTTGAGTCCCATCAAACCCAGCGAACCGCCCGGGCCAAGGTGGTAATAATCGCCAAAGTGGTAGGTGAAATCATAGAGGCACATCAGTACGCCAACAGTCAGCAAACCTAAGCCTACCACCAGCATGGACTTAAAAAGAAATGCCTGATCAGAACCCTTCTCTCTGAACCACATACCAAAAAACAGGCCTATCAATATAAATGCACTCCACGGAAACATCGGGAAATATACCTGGTAGGTTGCACCCCATAACAGGTCGCAGATGTAGTCCAGTCCTACAATGCCCGGCCTATAGCCTCTCAGCTCGCTGGACACCATAACGATGAGCAGGGCCAGTACTAACGGCACATATTTACTTTTGGAAAAGCGCACGATAAATGCCATCAGGATAAGGGTCAGGCCGGCCAATTGCAGAATATCTCCCAGAAGAAGGAAGAACACCATGTTGGAAGGGTCACCGTAGGTCATGCCGTAGGCTTCTACAAAAGGCACGGGAAGCCCTCCGAAGAATAACGTAGGGACAATAAATTTGAGGATGTTCATGGTATAACCGGCCAGCAGGATAATACCTCCTCTTTTAAGGGATCCCCTGAAACTTTGCTTCCTTGAAAAAACAAAGGAAATACCCATAGACACGAGGAACATGGGGGCACCCTGCCCTAGTATGTGAACTACCTGTCCTAAGACGGATTCGTTTCGTGTTGCGGCATCTCCATACACGAGCATGGTATGCACGAGTATCATAAGCACTACACTAAGGCCACGGGCAAAGTCAATGGCCAGTATTCTGTTATTGGTTTGCATTTCAATTGTAGTTTTAGATGTGTTAGATTGAATTAGGTTGTTTTGGATTATTTGTGTTTGGTTAATCTATGTTTTATCTGGAGACTTCGCACTCGGCTCCTGACGCTCCAATTTGCCAGTATGTGTGCCAACAGGGTCTGCGTTTTATAGCAGGGTTTTTCTATGGCACAATTTCCATTCGGTTTAAATCCCCGGGCTACACCCGGGGCTAATGGATTTGGCTCTTTCAGAGCTTTGTCCGTAAAAGCCCGGCACATTAAAAAGGTTGGTTTGAATACCTATAATTCGCCCTTAGTGGATGTGCCCTTTATCTGTGTGTGCCAACAGGGTCTGCGTTTTATGGCAGGGTTTTCCTTTGGCACAATTTCTATTCGGGTTAAATCCCCGGGCATAGCCCGGGGCTAGTGGATTTGGCTCTTTCAGAGCTTTTGTTCTGAATAGAGTTTGCAGATGATGGGTTGATATCACTTCCAATCCATGTTCTGCTTCTGTCGGTGTTCTGCCCCCAACCCACGCTCTGTCTCCTACCTCATCCCGTGTGCTGTCCCCAGACAGCACACTTCAATATCACCTTCCTGCTTATCTTCACACTGGCTCAACCACTTCAGCACTTGCCCGTTTGTAGGTGGCTACCGGGTTTTTCAATGTTCCGAAAAATTGCAGGTTATTGCTGGGGTTAGCCAGGTCTACCATTTGCTGATTATTTCTTAACTGCAATCGGTTAAGGCATGAGCGTGTAAACTCTGGTGCGAAGAGGTCATATTGCTCAAACTTGTCAATCAAATGAGGATGTGCATCCTGGTAATTTTGGATGCATTGTGCCACCAGGTTCCAAAACCTCTCTTCATCGTATTGTGCATGCTCTACAAGAATGGCAGATAAAAACCTGAAAAAACAATCAAATACATCGGTAAAGATGGATAGCAGCTTGACATCTTCAGGCGTAGGGGCATATAACCTCTTCGCTTTCTCAGGCAATACCACATCAGGGCTCAGCACCACTACTTCTTCGGTGATATCCTTCATTATGGCTTTTACCGGTACGTTATTTTCCAGGATCAATATCAGGTTTTCTCCATGCGGCATAAACACCATATCATATTCATAGAAGCAGTGTAGCAGCGGACTCATATAGCAATCCAGATACCTCGTCAGCCACTCGTCCATATCCAGCCTGCTTGACCTGATCAATTCGGGTACAAATGCGGCTCCTTCTGTATCGACATGGAGCAATGCTGCCATAGTCATCAATTTCTGCCCCGGCTGGAGTACCGTGGCCGGACTTTCGCGCCAAAGTGCGGACAGCATTTTATTGTAGGCCAGGCTTCTGCCCAGTTCTTCATAATAGTGGTTGCGATACCCTACCGAAGCCACTTCGCCCAACATGGTAAAACCTTTCTCAGTAAGGTAAGCATCACCTGCCAGCCGTTCTGTGATCCACTCCATAATGGCCGGTGTGCTGCTCATGTAGTAGGGGGACAGACCTCGCATAAAACCCATATTTAGAATGGATAGCGCCGTTTTGGTATAGTGTTTTTCGGGGTTGGTGATATTGTAGAAAGTCCTTATCGACTGCTGCGCCAAATATTCATCAGAAGCATAGCCCAGGCATACCAGCAGGTTTGAAGCAATATCAGCGGCAAAAATATGCACAAGCTTGTTAAACCACTGCCATGGGTGGACAGGCATAAAATAATAATCAGCCTTATTCAGCCCCTTCTCTTGCAAGACAGCGCTGAATTTCCCCAAAGTATCCGCTCCAAGCTCCCGGATGATCAGGGCTTCGTAAGGCAGTCTTTCTATTCCCGCATAATCCGCTCTGCTTTTATGGGCAGCAACCCATATCATTTTTACAGGGGCACCGGCTTCGGGGGCATACGCCTGGTAGTCAGAAGCATCAAAACCAATACGGCCATTGTTTGCTACAAAGCAAGGATGCCCCGCTGTCATGGCATGTTCTATATCCTGATATTCTGCCACCGTCAATTCACATGCACTTAACTGCTTTTTGGTGTGCATATAGGCTGCACCATACAAAGTACTGCTAATCTCTTCCATGTAGGTAGGCAGCATTTCTGCAGGAATGCCGAGGCTGTCCCTGAATTCGGTAATAAACTTTAACGAATCGAGAGTGGCAGCCTGCCCATTGATCACCTTTTCAATAGATGCTTCATCAATATGCCAGTGATCCAGGTGTAGCTTTTGTGCTTTGAAACTGTATTCTGCATTACCATAGTCTGCCCGAAGTAAATAGTGTCCGACATCACCCTGCTGATGCAATAATTCCGGCGTGATCAGAAGCTCGTGGGCAAATTCACTAATCGCCTTTTTTAAATGAAGCCTGTTTACCTTCTCCCACACCTCATGGTTTAGATGGCTAACGGCCGATTCCGGTGAGAAATTAATATCTTTCATTTTTAATATATTTTTAAATTCAAGGTTGGTTTTTAATGGCCTGACTGAACTGCTCATAGTTGCAAAAGGCCAGACAAGCCGTTTTATGGGGTAGCTTTACCGTACGTTCGTATTCAAATCCTGCCCTCCTGTTGAGTCCGTGTATTTTATGGTTCCTTTCATCCGGCTCCACCACAACACGCTTTACCCGCTCGTCGGTAAATAAAAAGGTCATGATAAACCTGAAAATATACCAGGTGAAATTTGTAATGGGTTTATCGGCCGGAGCTACGAGTATGTGCATACCATAGTCCCCGGACTCCACACGATAGTGTTTGCCTATGACTTCATCCGATGTTTTGTATTTTTCCATCAGAAATGAAGGCTTGCCATTTACTGCTCCTATAAAAATTTCCGAATAAGTCAAAAGCCTTTCGTACTCCCGGTGTACGTCTTCAAGAGATGTATTTTGCATCATCCAGTATTTGGCATAGTCGCGGTTGACCCAATCATGGATCAGAGGCACATCTTCCTCCAGGATTAAAGGGGAAAGCGTTATCCTTCCAATATTCACCATCTCTTGGGCAAAGACTATTTCCCTTTCCCTGGTAGGGATGTTATGTATTTCTTGTGCTGTTTTCATTTTCTGGTTATTTAAAATCAGGTAGATGTTTGTGCCAGTGATATTTTTGACCTAAAACTGAAGTAATATGCCAGCAGGGTAACTATGAAGCCTGCTGCTGCCACAAAGAATGGCATTTGCAAACCGTGCAGGTCTACCAATATCCCGGCAGAGAATGAAGCTATCAGGACCCCCAGGTTTTGAAAAAAATGGATCTTGCTGTAATCCGTGGCATATGACTTCGGAGTACTTAGCTCAAAAAGCAATACATCGTATTTCACCACGGCATGGTACATGGCCCAGCCGTAAACAAACCGGCCCAGAAACACCACCAGGTCACTTGGGGCAGATTGCAAAAACAGCCCGGCAAGCCCCAACAGCATGGCCGGTACGATGCCTTTATAGCTGTTATCAGATTGCTTTTGTCTGTGGCTCAGCCAAAGAGCAAAAAGTGCTACCACTCCGGGTATGGCATAAATAAAGCCTGATACTATTTCAGAATCATAAACCGATACCGACTCCCAGTAAAGCGAGAAAAACGGACGGATAAGAAAGGCACTGAAATAGAACACAAGCGTGATCATCCCCAGCTTAAAAATGAACCCGTGCGGCACTAATGATGAGTCCTCTGCTGATTTGTCAGCCTCTTCATGCGTACGGCTGGTATCAAACCTGCTGCTTTTGATGAGAAAGAAGCTCACCGCCATCTGAACAAAATCACCGATCGCCATGATCAGAAACAGGTTTCGAGGATTATACAGATCAACCACATATCCGCCCAAAATGGCGCCCAGTATACTTCCAAAGTGGACAATTACCGACAACAGCCCAATGGTGCCCGAATAGTTACCTTTCTTCTCCAGGCTCATTACATACGGATAAATGAGCAGGTAGCTACCCTTAAAAACGATCATAGAAAGGGAAACTATCCAAAACTCCACAAGGCTTTGCGTCCAGTAACAATAAATGCAAAGCAGCCCGGCCAGCAGTTGTGTCCATACCAGCAGATTGAGCTCCGGCACCCGCCTGGCCACCCAGGCCCAAAACGGAAAGGCAAACATTACGGTAAAGCACGTGGCGGCTATGTAGTACCCCACATGTTGTGGATTGCTCATGCCAAACGTCTCCTCAAAAAACTGGGGATAAAAAGGCATAAGCATAGCATCGCTCACCACTGCCAGCAAGGTCATTGCAATGAGAAAAAAACGAAGGTTCATCATGGCTGTTCCTCAAGTTGCGGTTCCACCACACTGATCTCTTCTTCTTCATTCACCCCAAACTGCTGGAATGCAATTCTCTGCTCGATCGGGTAATGATCTTTTCCTGTCAGCGACCTGATGATGTGCGAATTGCGATAGCAGGCCATTCCCAGGTCCGGGGTCACAAAGCCGTGCGTGTGGAGCTCGGCATTCTGCACATAAATTTCACCATTATGTTTATCAATGCTGTAGTCGCGGTGCACATCATACCTGCCCTTGGCATCCCACTTTATCCTGTCGCGAATGCCTTCAACAAATGCAGGGGTGCGATAGGTATAGCCCGTTGCCAGAACCAGGCCCTCCGTATCAAGACGATAGTGCTTATTGATTTCGCGCTGGCATACTTCAAGCGCAAAGCTGCCGGTCTCCTGATCAAAGGTGGCCTTTGTAAGCTCCGAATTAGTTCTCAAACCAACCTTAATATCGTGAGTAAGCTGTTTGGTGTAAAGCAGGTTATAAATGTCGCCAATCAAATCAAAGTTGATCCCCTTGTACAGGTTCTGCTGCTCTTTTACCAGCTTATCCCTGCGCTCGGCGGGCAGTTCATAGAAATAATCGACATAATCAGGCGAGGTCATTTCGAGGGTCAGCTTACTGTATTCCAGCGGGAAAAAGCGCGGTGACCGCGTGATCCAGTTGAGCTCATACCCATGGACATCTATTTCCTGGAGCAGGTCATAAAAGATCTCTGCCGCACTCTGTCCGCTACCCAGGATGGTAATTGACTTTTTGGCTTGCAGCTTCTTTTTATGGTTGAGGTAAGAGGCCGAGTGTACAGCCTGGCCCATGAGCTCATTGCAGCAGGCCGGAATATAGGGTACCGTACCCGTGCCCACCACAAGTTTCCTGGCCTGGTACGTTTTGAGGTCACCGGTTTGAGTGCAAAGCGTCTGCACCTGATAGCATTGCCGCTGCTCGTTATAGGTGATCTGCTGAACGTCGGTATTAAATACAATGTTAGGCAGCTTACTGATCACCCATTGGCAGTACTGGTTATATTCATTGCGAAGCAGCAGGAAATTTTCCCTGATATAAAATGAATAGATCCTACCCTGCTCTTTGATGTAATTGAGAAAGCTGTATGGGTTAGTAGGATCCGCCAGCGTAACCAGGTCTGCCATGAAAGGAATCTGCAACGTGGTATTTTCCAGCAGCATGCCCGGATGCCAGTTAAATGATTCCCGCTTGTCTAAAAATATACCGTTCAGGTCGGTAATAGGCTCTGTGAGGCAGGCCAGACCCAGATTAAAGGGCCCTACCCCAATGGCGGCAAAGTCGTATGTTTTAGTTGTCGTCATAATTAATTATTTCTAAAGAATTCTTGTCCGTGTTTTTTAATGATTTGAATGATCTCCTCCATGTCCTGGATAGTAGTAAGCGGGTTGAGGAGCGTGAACTTCAAATAAACTGATCCATTTACTTTGGTACTGGCTATCAAAGCTTCACCCTCATGGAACATGGCCTTTCTGATATAGGCATTGAGCCTGGATAGCTGCTCTTCGGTAAGAGCCTTGCCTTTTTGAAAGGGCTGATACCTGAAAAGAATGGCACTGATTTCCGGCTGATTCAACACTTCAAAATCTCCGGAGGTGCGTAGTGACATGGCTGTGTCCTGGGCAAGTTGTATGATATCATCAATGTATTGGCCCAAACGCTTCCTGCCCATCACACGCAACGTCAGCCAAAGCTTCAGGGCATCAAAACGGCGGGTGGTTTGTATTGATTTTTTCACCATGTTGGGGATGCCTTCATCCTCCTGCTCCTTGGAATTCAGATAATCAGCATGATATTTTATATGGTCGACATACTTCTTGTGCCTCATAAAAAATGCGCTGGAACTAACCGGCTGGAAATAGGTTTTGTGATAGTCAATGGTGGCAGAATCAGAGAGCTCCAGGCCTTTTAGCTTGTGCTTATGCTTATCACTCAACAATAAGCCACCTCCATAGGCAGCATCTACATGAAACCACAGTCCATACTGCTGTGCTATTGCGGCTATTTCTGTCAATGGGTCAATAGCTCCCATGTCCGTGGTGCCGGCTGTACCTACCACTGCTATGGCAATGTTGCCCTTTGCCCTTTCTATTTCTATGGCCTGCCCTAATGCCGACATATCCATTCTGTAGTGGTGGTCAACAGCCACGGGAACAATGGAATTTTGCCCCAGCCCAAGAAGGCTCGCATTTTTCTTGAGGCTGAAATGGCTGACTTCAGAGCAAAATATCCTGAATTTGGCGGCTTCGGCCGGCAACCCCTGCATTTTAGGATCTACAGCAAAGTGGGTTTTAATAAACTGATCTCTCGCCAGCAAAAGTCCCATCAGGTTAGACTGGGTGCCTCCACTGGTAAAAATACCATCTGCATCGGCAGGGTAGCCCATGTGGTCCAGCGTCCAGTTGATCAACTTAAGCTCAACAAAAGTGCCTCCTATGCTCTGGTCCCAGGTGTCCATGGAGGTGTTGATAGAGCTGATAATCACTTCCGCAGCCAGGGCTGGTATTAGCACAGGGCAATTGAGGTGTGCCACATATTTGTTATGGTGGAAATTAACAGCATCATTAAGGTACAGCTCTTTTAGCTCCTCTAGGGTCTCATTGAGCGTTAGGTTTTCTTCTGCATCCAGAAATATCTTTTCAAACCTTTGCTCAATGGCCTCCACCGAAACTCCGGTGAAAGGTGTATCGCGTGACTCAAGGTGGTTCACTACCGCATTGGCGGCTTCGTGGATGCTCTTTTGGTACAAAAATTTATTCTCCGGCAGATCATTAAAGAAGTACTTGTTACTAGTACTCCGGATAATCTGATCCAGCAGTGCGGTGTCGTTTTTTTCAAAATTCATGACAAGACATTGGTTTATAGTTAGTTTTAGCTAAAGTTCTAAGAGTAAAGCACTTACAATTTTCTTAATTAGAATAATTCTAAATAAGGTGTTTCTGCTGCAAATGTATTGGCAATGTGAAGGGCGGACAATCCCGCAAATGGCGTATTTTTAGGGTATTTTATGAGGTAGGAATAAGTAGTGAATTTGAGGTATTCATCTACCTAAAATTGGGTATATGAGGCGGAAGCAATTCTGCCTGGGAAAAGCATAAGGATGCACTCCTTCTCCATGATCTGTTCCCTGACAGATCATCTACTGTATGCTCTGAAACACAGCCTTCCCAGGTTCTGTCCCTGACAGAACTATCTCTTTACAGAACCTTCTGCATACATTACATTATGCGGTTGTTGACGGCGTATAGAACCAGATCGCTGGTAGATTTGAGATTGAGCTTTTTCATGATGTTTTTGAGGTGGGTGCGTACTGTATGTATACTGATGGAAAATTCTTCGGCTATTTCATACGGCTTCTTTCCGGCTCCAATATGTTTGGTCACTTCCATTTCCCTTTCCGTAAGTTCCGGAACCCTGCTTGCCAGGGTTGCTATGGGATTTACCCGCTTTTCCAGTAAAACTTCAAGCACTTTATGACAAAAGAATTTCTCTCCACGAGCTACGGTCTCTATGGCCCTCAGTACCTGCTCTTTGTTACACTCTTTGGTAATGTAGCTCTCCACTCCTGACTCAAGTACCCGGTTGATATTGGTTTTACAGACATCAGACGAGACTATGATGATGCTGCTTTCCGGGGAGTTTTTACGGATGTTGCCTATATCATTGATACTAAAATGTCCGGGGATATCATAATCCAGCATCACTAATTGCGGCTGGTGCTGAGCCACAGTCCTGCATAGTTCATCACTATTTTCAGCTTCCGATACTACTTTTACCTTTCTCCTATTGCGCAAAAGCAGTTTCAATCCATCTCTATACAAAGGCTGGGTATCAGCTATTACTGCCGTAATCATGTCGTTTGGTCAGGTTTAGGTCTTATTTAAAATGATTTTAAATAAGAAGCAAAACTAGTCGTGAAATGTGTATTCCGGTATAGCTAGTGCTAGTGATTTGCACTTTTTCACCTCCAAAAATGTCCCTTCTATGGTATGCTCCAATGAAATTTTTAAAAAAGTAAAAATTTCCATATCCCTGCTGACATAGGGCTGTCACAAGTGCATAATACCTTTATAAAAAACAAAGGAACCAACGCACCAAAAAACTGACCGACCCCATGAAACAGCTAAAATTATTTACCCCAAGTGTCTCACAATCCATACAGGTTGATATAAACAGAAGGCTAAAGAAAAACAGAAAGGCCGCCACAAAAGATACCTCACAGGCTGACCTCTGGACACAGCCAAAGGAAGAGGAGCGGGAAATGGCCTTGTTCTTTCTGGATATCCGCAATTTCACTCCATTTGTTGAGCGACATACGGCGCATGAGGTGATCTACATTGTAAGGAAGCTGTTCTCCTCATTTCAGACTATCGTCCGGTCTAACCATGGCCAGATCATAGAGACTTCCGGTGATGGCTTTTATGCAGCCTTCGGATTTGACCGTGGTGTAGAAGAGGCAGTGGCATCAGCAATAAAGGCAGGAAAAGCCATTTTAGAAAGCCTCGAAGGCCTGAATGAAAATATATTTGTAAAAAAACTGAATCAGCGTATTGATGTAGGTATAGGCCTCCACGCGGGTAAAGTGGCTACAGGCACTATCCATTTGGGAGGCAAAGATCATTTGATCGTGATGGGGTATCCGGTCAATATTGCTTCCCGGTTAGAGGCTGCTACTAAAGAGCTGAACAATAACTTCATTATTTCTGCCACTGCCTTTGAAATGCTTAACAATCCTCCGGCAGACCAGCCAACAACGGAGATCAGCCTGAAAGGTGTTGTCGGGCCATGCAGGATACATCTTTTGGGAAAGCCTTATGTGGGGAATTGAATAAATACAAAAAGATCTCCAAGGTTTTTTTAAACCTTGGAGGTCTTACTTCCCCTACTCCTTTCTCGTTTCCTGATCGAGGATTTTCAGCAGGGTGGGCATGCGGTAGTCTCCGTGCATATTCCTGATGTTGTCTGCAGCTTTGCTTAATGCTGTTCCTTTACTGGTGATGTAAAGGGGGTTCAAGCTTTGGCCGCGGCAAACCTCCATCTTGTTCTTTTGTAACTTGGCGAAGTTGGATTTAGCCACTCCAATCACCGGAAATTGTGCCTCCAGTTTTTCGTATAAATGGCCTCCGAGCCCTGGCTTCCCCGTATCATCAAGCACCACATAGCCGTCCACTACTATGGCCTCAAGCTGCCCGGTATCAATCTTTTGCAACAGGCTTAAAATACACGGAAGCTCACGCTTATAAAATTGCCCGGGTTCATATTCCTTTACGCCTTCTATGAACTCATGGTATATTTCCACAGGCTCATGATCCGTCCAGTCTTCAAAAGCCACAGCCACAGTTTTGGCGCTATTGCCCCGGTAGTAAGTATCAAAAGCTAAAATCATTCGCCCCGATCAGTCCGTTTTTACTTCCAATGGCCCGGCATTTTTAAGGGAGTAAGAATCGGAAGATTTCACATGAATGTTCAGTTTATCTGACGTATTGATGTCGATCAGGTTCACATCTACTTTATCGCTCAGCCTGACCGTAATGGAGCCATCAGCATTAACAGGTACTAACCCATATTTTTGATTCTCCACCAATTGCACCGGTTCCTTTAGATCATCAGCATGGGCTTCGGGGATAATGCTCAACTCTTTCAGCGTGAGGATAGACAGGTTAACAGCTATCACGGTGAGTATCACTTTTGTAAACTTATCAAATTTCATATTAGCAGGATTTAAATTGATATTAGGATAAGAATAAAACTAAAATAGGAAAAGATAATCAATACTGTGCCGGATTAGTCTATGAACCTGACGCAAATCTTTCCTCGATCACTTTCCAATGGTCCCTTCTCATCCAATAGTAGCGCTTATTGCGCAGGGTAACAATCAGCCTGAAAATTGGATTGTTGCGTTTTCTATAATTTTCAGCACATACTTTGGCCAGCCACTGTTCATCAAAACCGGCCCACTCTCCCACCACACTATTCAGATTGGCCTGTAAAGCGGGAAAAACCTCGTACAGATCAATTGTTTTAAGCTCCTTAATTGATTTGCCGGAGTCTTTCAGTTGCCTGTAAATGAAATCATAATCCTTCTCCTGAAGCTCTGTGTCCAGGTAGAACTCGGAGAGGGCAACCCATACGGGTAATCTGTCATCAATGATATTCATTGGCCGGAATTAAAAAATTAGCTTACCTCAAAAGGTTAATGAATTAAACCATTGATTTGTTGCAATAGCTCGCTCTCTCAAAATCTCTGATGTTCATAGAAATCACGGGTACGTCCGGGAACATCTCATTGAGCTTACTGACCATTCTTTTAGAGAGATCACTCTTTTGATCAATATCCCGGCCTTCCATGATGTTGGCAAACACATGCAAAAAATCGTTTTGGGTGTTGGCTGTATTGTAATACTTAAATGGATGGATCCTTACTTTGATGTCGGCCTGCTTAAACAATCCGGTAGATTCAGCGGTCTCAAATACGGCTTTCATGATCTCTTCCGGGGCCTTTTGGCTAATAATATTCTCTGAGCAATCTATTACAAAATGTGGCATATATTAATATATTTAAAAAAAAAACGATGAATCCTTTTTTAAAGCGCTTCAAACTGAAAAACCCGTAGAGCAAATGAATCTTACAATAAAACACTCAATGTGAAGCTGCCTTTGAAAAGCAGTAAACTGCACCTATTGTTGTTTTATAAAATTCCACCAACTGCTTCTGTCGATTGCTGATAACAACTGCCTTCCAACATCGAGGCGAAAAGTTAGTGTCTGCCGGAAATTCCATCTGATTCTTTAAAGCTAGCAATCTATTTTTGACATAGGCAGTTTCAAGTCAATTTTTGCAAACCTAGAGCAATTTCATAATGAGTCAAACATCCTGATTTTCCATGTGCCATTAAGGAATTTAAGCCTTCAGGAGTAATTCTTAAGGAAGAATTAGTCAAAAACAATTTCCTCATATTGTAATAATAGGTTGTTAAATATTGCAATACCCTGCAACGAACATATCAGTCGTTATAAGGTCGATGAAAAAAATCCTGAATTTCCTCAACTAGCAGAGTAAAAACAAACCGTTTTTACGAATATTAATACGATTAAAACCGAATTAAAATACTAAATTCGCGCCCCAAGTTGATCTATAGTGGTATAAAAAAACCATAAACCAAATAATATAGTGAAAGCAAGAAAAATCAACCTTAAGTTAAACCATCTGACTCTCATAGTATTCATGAGTTTGATGTTTTTCCAATCCTACGGTCAATTGTGGCCTACAGGTATTCATGACCCATCCAGTATAATAAAATGTAAAGACAAGTATTGGATTTTTGGCACGGGAAACGGCATTTCATCTAAATATTCAACGGATCTGGTGACATGGACTGATGGTCCCTCCGCCTTCCAAAATGGAGCATTTCCTGACTGGATACTGAAGTATGCTAAAAACCCAAACAACACAGATAAATTTGAGGGGCACTTTTGGGCACCGGACATCATTCATATGAATGGTAAATATTATCTGTATTACTCCGCTTCTGTATGGGGCACTACCTACTCATGTATTGGGGTGGTGGTAAATAAAACACTAGACCCTCAAGACCCAGAATATAAATGGGTGGATCAGGGAGATATAGGAATACATTCTCCAAAATGGGGCTGGAACATTAATGCCATAGATCCCGCTATGATGAAAAGCCCTGATGGCCGGGTTTGGATGACCTATGGTTCCTTCAATAAAGACGGCATAATGGTTACCGAGATTGATACCGTAAGTGGAGCACCAAAAGGCACTACGGTATCGGTCGCTAATTCCTGGACAGGCGGATATAGCTATGGAGAGGGTGAAGGAGCTCACACGCTGTACCATGACGGGTATTATTACTTATTTTACAACAAAGGTGGCTGCTGTTCAGGCATAGCAAGTTCTTATTACATCGTAATGGGAAGGTCTACCTCTCCACAAGGACCGTTTGTAGACAAATCAGGGAAGCAAATGAGACTTGAAAATGAAGCTAGTGGAGGAACTATCGTATTCAAACATGATGACAGCCGGGGTCTGGAAGACAGGTACTACGGCCCGGGACACCTGGGGTCTTTCAGGGAAAATGGTGTGGATTATGTAACCTTCCATTACTATGAACCCAATGGCCCTTTTCCGAATGAGGAAGCTAACAATATGGGCAGCCCTACCTTAGGCCTCGCAAAACTCGAATGGGGTGAGGATGGCTGGCCCAGCATTTCCATGGATTTTCTCAAAGAAGGCGTTTATACTTTAACAAATGCACATAGCAATAAGGTCCTGGGCCTGGAGGGGAACAGCACAAATGCCGGAACAATTGCTTATCAGTATACAAAAGATGATACTCAGGCTACACAGCGTTGGTACTTTAAACCCTTAGGAACAGGAGAGTACACTATTCAGAGTTTTGCCGATACCAGCAAATACCTTGAAGTAGCTGCTCCTGATTATAACAGCAAGATCCAACTAGCCAGTAAGTATACCGGAGCTATTAATCAGAAGTGGAGACTGGTTAAAGACGTCCATGGGAAACTAATAATTTATCCTTCTACCAAGGATGTTATCATGGAGATCCCTTATGCATATACACAAGATTATGCTGTTAAACTTTGGTCCAACTCTAACCATGCCTGCCAAAGATGGACTGCCGATTTAGTGGGCACTGTCGATGCTCCTGCATCGGTTGATTTACAGGCATCAGGAGCTGACGGCGCAGTTAACCTGTCATGGACTTTAAACAACATA
>NZ_SMLW01000656.1 GCF_009711405.1 Fulvivirga kasyanovii
TCTGAACAAACTAGATATTGACCATGATATAGTGGAGACTAACCACCATATCTATTTAAGAATACAAAGAGCCGGCAAGGTTTTTCTTATGGAATCAACCGACCCTATGTACGGATTTATTGCTGACCAGAAGGAAGTGGCTGAGAGACTTAATTCTTTGGACAGTAATGCGCCGGGTGAAAATGTTGTAACAGACAAGGACGTGTATGTTTTTGAGACCCGGGTTAATGAAAGTATCGATATGTATGACCTGGCAGGTTTGCATTATTATAACGCTGCCGTAAATTCCTATAATCAGGAGGATATTTCGGCTTCGGTCAATAACCTTGAGAAAGCAGTGATATTTTATTTCTCACCACGGATCAGTGAATTTGGAATGCTCGTCGCCAAAACGCTTCTACAAGTGGATCAGATACAGGATGAAGCGAAAAGGGACTATCTGAACCGGATCAATAATGTGTTAAGCGTGGAGAGGTCTTATGCTGTACGGTAATCACACAGGCTTAGTTAGAAAGAATCCTAACCTCTACCCTTCTGTTGTTTCTTCTGGCCTCGGCATCATCTTCCCGGCTCAGGGGTTGTGAGCCTCCGAAGGCTTTGGTACCTATCCTTTTTTTATCGATGCCTTTTTCTACCAGGTAATCCTTAACGGCTTCCACCCTCTTTTCAGAAAGCTTCATGTTTTGTCTGGGGTTGCCCCGAAAGTCTGTATGGCCTTCCAGTTGAATGGTAATATTTTCATTGCTGTTAAGCATATCGACCAACTCATCAAGCTCCTGGTGCGACTCTTCCGAAATGTCCGCTTTGCCCAGGGCAAAGATAAGTTTGTCAAGCCGGATTAGCTGGTTGATACCCGTAGGTTTCAGTTCAATTATTTTATTTCCATTGTTGGCCTGTAGTTCAGAGGCTTTCAATGTTTCCGTATAAGGCGCATACCCTTCTGCGCTCACCCTCAGGGAGTAGTCTTTACCCTCTTCCATATTGAAGGAGAAAGAGCTTCCGGAGAATATTCCAATTTTGCTACCGTACGGCAGGCTTTCATACTGGATTTTCGCTTTAACAGGCTCACGCGTAGAATAGTCAATTATATCTCCTTTTATAGGGATTATATCATTTGCATCCTGCGATTGCAGGTGCGGTGATAACGTTAACAACACCAGCATCAGCATACACATGAGTCCATTAAAGCGCATAAAGACCTCCTGTTTTTATTTTAGTCATTCATAATTTGAAATTCTACCCTACGGTTTTTGCTTCTTCCTTCTACAGTTGTGTTGGGTGCGGTTGGTTTGGTTTCTCCAAAATACTTAACCGTCAATCTCTTTTTGTCAACGCCATTTTTAACCAGGTAATTCATTACTGCATTTGCTCTGCGTTCAGATAGTCCCATGTTATATATGCCCGGGCCTACATCATCCGTGTGGCCTGCAATGGCTATTTCCATGTTAGGTCTGTCTTTCATCAACTGTACAACCCTGTTCAGCTCTGCATGTGACTCAGATTTTACTATAGCTTTGTCAAAGTCAAAGAAAACATTGTTCATCACCACGGTAGATTCCTTCTCGATAGGTACGAGATAAAGGTCTTTTCCTTCTACGATGTATTCACCATCCTCTTTGAAATCCCTCAGGTCTATATTCTGACTTTCTGCTACGAAGCCTTCTGCCTCTGCCCTTATACCGTACATTTCACCGGCAGGAAGCAATATTTCATACTCACCTGTCTTAGGGTTTGACTCAGTTATACCAATTTCCTTGCCATCTGATAACCTTTCGTAAATGATCTTAGCCCCAATGGGTTGTTTGGTTTTAGAGTCAAACAGTTTACCCTTTACGGCAATTACAGGCTCAGGTTGCTTGAACACCGGCAGTGAGACCCTGAAAATATCAAGATCTTCTTCACTCACACCCTGCGAATAGTAAGCATATTCACTATTGCCAGGTATATTGAAAAACAGGTCTTCGTATTGCGAATTAATGGTTGGGCCAAGGTTTTCAGGCTCCGACCAGTTGGTCCAGGTGTCGTCTAATCTCTTGGTAACAAATATATCGCTGCCTCCGAAGCCGCTATATCCATTGGAAGAAAAATATAATGTTTTGTCATCCGGGGCGAGGAACGGTGAAGCTTCTTCGCCCGCGGTATTTACTTTTTGAGAAAGGTTCAATGGCTCTGACCATGAGCTGTCATTTTGCATAAAGCTGACATACAGGTCACGACCCCCGTGAGAATCTTCACGCATAACCGACATAAGAAGCACTTTTCTATTATTTGCCAAAAAGAAGTTGGCTTTCTCAGAATAATTATAATCATTTTGAATATCAAGTGCTACGGGTTTCGACCAACTTCCTCCGGCGTTGGAACTGATGGATACACCCGCAGCCATTTTTCCATTGTCCAGGTACTGGTTGCCAAGAACCAGTAATACAGCTTTGCCGTCAGGTGTTACGGAACTCACAAAGTTGGGTCCGGCATTGTTAAGGCCTTTACCCATATTTTGGGCCAGTTTCCACTCTCCGTTTTCGTCCAGTTCAGAGTACCAGATATCTTCGGTATCCTCTACACCACCAATATTCTCAGGGTGGTTTTTTCGTGAAAAATAGAGTGTTTTACCATCAGGTGAAAGCAACGGCTTGTACTCCTTGTACTTACTGTTTACGTTTTCACTTAGTCTTTCTTTATCTACTTCGGGATTGATAAACTCAGGGATACTGATCTCGGGAATAATTGGAATATCCGAATCTGAAATAGCCACGGCATCCAGGCTATAGTACTCTGGCACGGCAGCACCATCCAACTCTATTTTTACGGCCTTCACCTTGTAAGGTGTGTATTCAACAAAGACATTGAGCATCCTTCCTTTCAGGGGTACGGCTCTCGGGCTAAAAGTATTGACCAGATATTCTTTGTCGTTTTCATCATAAACAAACACCTTAAAAATAGCGCTTGGGTTATACGACTCTGCAATTGCAATTTGTCGGATTTGAATAGGGTTTTCAAACCCGACTTTGATAAATTCTTTTTTGTTGGCGCGTTCGGGAGTCCATGCGTTGGGACTCTCACCTCCGGCCGGAAGCACGTTAGGTTTACCAAGAATTTGCTTGGCTGAATATTGAACAGGTGTTAGTTCCGAGGAGACATCTACAACTTCAGTAGCCCACTGTACAGTCTGAGAATAAGCGGAAATACTGATGATCATTAAAAGAACGAGGGGTAGAAATTTTTTCATAAATAGGTCGAATGGTTCAATTTTTAATTCCCAAAGGTAAACATAGTTAAATTTTTGCATTGATTCCACGTTCAAGTTATGAAATCATAATGTTGTAATAAGTACTAAAACATTACAAGGGTGTAAAAGAGGCTTAATTATGTAAAAGTGCTAAGTATAGGAATGTAACGGCAGGGTCTATTCCATGGATTTGTCCTGAAACAATAAAAAACCTACATGTAGGAGGGCTCCAAATTGAGCCTGAGGATCGTCATAGTAGTTGACACTGAAGCTGATGGGGCCTATAGGGCTATGTAATACTGTACTTGCACTACCTACAAAGTAGATATCTTCTATAACTTCGTCATACCTGGGTTGTTGATCTTCCTGCTGTTTTATAGCTTCCAGTGGCTTAAAAGCATATCCTTCAAGCCTAAAGTCGAGGTTTGGCCTGATGCTGATTACATTTCTCAGGCCTGCAGCAAGGTAGTTGTGCGCTCTGAAGTTTTCAAGAAACAGGGTACGACTATCCTGTAGAGGGTTAAAAGCAGGGGCATTGATGATAGTACTGTAGTAATTGCTAAAGAAAGGCTGGTTGGAAAGTACACCTTCGAAAAAGTACCCTGAACTGAAATTACCATTACGAAAGTATTGCTCTGCTGTGACTTTAGCCCTAAACCAGTCATGATTCTCCCGCGATCTGTCTTCTAATGCAGAGGTACTTCCCGGCTCATATTCTTCTTCAATGTTGAAGTAATCCAGACTAATATTAAATGCTTTTCCATCATTGGAATACTGCTTTCGGTTCAGGCTGTTTCTGTTGAAACTCACCCCGGTTCTCAAGCCACGCAGATCAAAAATATCCAGCGTGTCTGCAGATGTAAAAATGGAAGTGTTGGAAAACCGGTCCGTATTGTTTATCCACGCTACGTTAACGATACCTTTATACTGGGCTCCTACAGGAAAACCAATATTAAATCCGTACTTTCTGTCGGTGCTTACCAATACGGTTGATGTATTTTCCTGCTTAAGGATGTCATCCGCATCTATAAAATCCCAATTGTTATAGGTGACATCAGCTTCCAGATAGAGTTGATTGAAGATGGGTAAGTCAAGCCGGGATTTGACCTGGGCCGATTTGTAAAAGCTACCGGTGTAAAAATTAAGACTGTTTTTAAGTAAATAATTGTTGAAGTAATAGTACTCCAATCCTAAAAAGATCTGGCTTACGTTACGCGTTGCAATATTGCCGCCTATTTCTACATTAAAATTGTTTCTTGGTCTGCCGAAGATCTCCAATTGATAAGAATCAGTCCCGGCATTAAATGTAATATCCGGATATATAGTTCTGAAATATTTCTCTGATACCAGCCTGAAATATCCGGTCTTGACATCTTCAATATAGAGAGGCTCGCCTTTATTGAACTTGAATATCCGGCTTATATATTTTCTTTGCTTTGAGTTAAAGCCATGGAAATTGATATTGGAGAATTTTAAAGGAACATTTTTTTCGAAAAACTGATTGCGCCTTGTGGCAAGGGAGTCGCAGGAACTTCGCCGTTCTATGCTGGCTTTGATTTTATCCATTTGTCGCATAGTGGCCACATAGCCACTGTCAATAAGCGCCTTCGCTTTACTAAAGTCAAAAGCCGTATAACCTTTGAGATCCGGCTCAACATAGACCCCTGATTCCGGTATTATTTCCGGGTCTGTTTTGTCCAGAAGCATATAAAGCAGAGAGTTGTTAAGCAGCTCCTCATCTTTTTCATAGGGGTATTCAGTAAATATTTTTGAAGAAACGTTAACACCAATAACCACATCTGGTTCAAATTCTTCTATGGCTACATCTACAGGGAAGTTGTTGTAAATTCCTCCGTCAAAAAGGTATTTACCATCTATCCTTATGGGTCGGTAAAAAAAAGGTACGGAGAGCGTGGCCCTTAAAGCATGGCTGAGCGATCCGCTTTTAAGCACTACCTCGTTTTGAGTAAATATATCTGCCGCCACAATACGCGTGGGGATAAAAAGACTGTCGAAATTATAATTGGCATTGGCAGAAGGCTGGGCCAGTATTTCTACCAGGGCGAAATTCAGGGAAAGGTCGCTCGCAATGCTGGATGTAAGTGAAGCATTGAAAGTTGAATCCAGGGAAAGTTTCAGAGATAAAAAGGCAGCATTTGGTTTTTCCTTGTTGTAAAAGTAGTCATATTTCTTTTTTAATTCACCGCCCACCCACTGGCTAAGCTCCTTGCTGACCATGATCTCCTCAAGTTCGTCAGCAGAAAGACCGGCGGCATATGACCCGGCAACAATACCACCCATAGAGGTGCCTACTACATAATCAATAGGTATATTATTCTCTTCCAGAGCCTTAATAACACCCACATGGGCGATACCTTTTGCGCCTCCTCCGCTCAATACCAGCGCCACTTTTTGGGCATGGCTCAAAATGTTTACACTCAAAAGGCCTATAAAAAAGAGGAATTTAACCAACCACATACCGGTTAATAGATTTTGCGCCCTAAATGTAAACAAAAAAGCAAGGCTAATATTGCCTTGCTTATTAATTTTATAAGAAATATCCTTTATTTCGTGCTTGCCAGTACCTGTTGTTTTTTCTTAAATTCAATCTGGTTAAGCTTATCCATGAGTAAATCCCTTTGTACAACGTAGGCCTCCATTTTATCTTCTTTAACCGGCTCTGACGGCGGAAGATCTACTTCCAGGGCATCGATCTGAACACCGTTTTTCCAGAAGCGATAGCACAGGTGGTTACCCGTAGCCAAACCGGTGCTTCCAACATATCCGATGGTTTGGTTTTGTCTCACTCTTGTTCCCGGCTTTATGCCA
This sequence comes from Fulvivirga kasyanovii, assembly GCF_009711405.1. Lineage (GTDB taxonomy): Bacteria > Bacteroidota > Bacteroidia > Cytophagales > Cyclobacteriaceae > Fulvivirga > Fulvivirga kasyanovii. The sequence continues at coordinate 6,056 of NZ_SMLW01000656.1, forward strand.
GAAGCAATTTTGGACATGTGCAGGTATTGTGTTGTATAAGTGCTGTTATGCTTGATCTTCACGTAGTTGCCGTTGTACTTTTTGTATTCTGCAGCTACTACTATGCCATCACCAACAGATCGGATGGGAGTACCTTTCGGAGCTGCAAAGTCAGTACCTCTGTGGGCTTTCCATCTTTTCTGCACAGGATGGTACCTGTTACCTGAATATCTTGAACTTATTCTTGTAAATTCCAATGGGTATTTCAAAAGTGCTTTTCTTAGGCTTTGGCCTTTTTCATCGAAATAATCGACGCCACTGCCCTGATCAAAATGAAATGCGTAATAGTCATTGCCAAAGTGCTCAAAGTAAATGGCCTTGATATTTCCGATGCCTACAGACTCACCGTTTACCAGTTTGTCTTCATAAATAACTTTGAACTTATCGCCTTTCTGCAGCCTGAAGAAATCCAGTTGCCAGGCAAATACGTCAACGAAGTCGTTCGTTAACTGATGCGACAGGCCAAGTTCACTCATAGTTATCGACAGGTTTGATTCAATAACTCCTGAAATGCCTTTTTCTACTATTTGTACTTCCCTTTGCTTTTTCTCCACAGAGATTGAGTCACGCAGATTGAAGATTACATACTCTACGGGGTTGTGTTCATAAACAAGCGCTTTGGCTGTTTTAAGGGAATCCTGGTCGCAAATAAGCGTGTACTTTTTGTTTGCAGCTATCTTGCGCACATCGAATACATCCCTTGAGATGCTGGCAAGTTTGAAAATAGCTTCAGAGGAAACATTGTGTGCTGATAAAATTTCGGAAATGTTCTGATTCCTTTTAATTTTATCCTCGATCACGACCATCGAGTCAACCACAAGGCCGTAAAGCATTTTTGGCTCTACAGGTTCAATACTTACACTTGTGGAATCAGGAGCGTTGGCAATTTCCTGTTCAACAGATTTTGATTCGTTAAGGACAGGAATTAAAAAATAGAAACCGAGAGAAATTGTGGCCAAAATGATCAGCCCAAGATACTTTTTTGACATGTTGGTTTTAAGTTTAAAAAATTCGCTAACTAGCCCGCAAATAAGCGAAAACTGCGGCTAATATTAATGAATAAGTAAGAAAAATGCCAAATTTTTGTGATGTTTTAATTCATCTCTTTCAATGAAACTATTTATATGACTGATAATCAAAGAGTTAGTTCTGAAATAAAATCGATAAGTGTCATGGGTATGGGTTGGCTTGGCTTCCCCTTAGGTAAGTTTTTGGCCAAAAATTCACATCATGTAAAAGGTTCTACCACCACGGCCGCTAAAGTTAAATCCATAAATGAAGCAGGAGCCAAGGGCTACCATCTGGCCTTACCTAATCTTGACAATAGCAACAACTTTTTTGAAACCGATATTCTGATCATTTCTATACCGCCTTCGATAAAGGGTTATGACGAAGTGATTAATGCACTGCTTAAACAGGTCATTCAGCATAACATTCCCTGGGTGATATTTGTGAGCTCTACTTCTGTATATCCCAATACTGGTGGGCTGGTAAGGGAGGAGGATGCGGAGGATATAGCTTCCGCGCATTCAGGGGTAAGGCTCCTGGAAGTGGAAAACCTCTTTAGAAATAACCCGGAGTTTGACGCCACCATTATCCGTTTCGCAGGGCTCTATGGACCAGCCAGGGAACCAGGGAGGTTCCTTGCAGGCAAAACTGATGTTAAAGGGGCAGACATACCCGTAAACCTTATCCACCTCGATGACTGCATAGGAATAATTAACAAGGTGATTGAAAAAGAAGCCAGAGGACAGACTTTTAATGCATGTGCTCCTAACCACCCTAACCGAAAGGATTTCTACGTTAAGGCATGCAAGAGTTTGGGTCTGGAGCCGCCCCGGTTTAATGCGGAGCCGGCTCCATTTAAAATTATTGACTCGGGTAAACTCATGAATAACCTACAGTATCAATTTATTCATGAAAATCCTATGGATGACCTTTAGTTGTAGAGCTGCTCAAATTTTTTAGAGCCTTCATCAAGAAACTCGATGAAGTTGGGAACACTCCGGTCATAAGTCACCGGTGCCACCAATACTTTTTCATCCAGGCCTACGAGTACATAAAAGGGCTGAGCGTTATTATTAAGGTTAGTTATTTGCAAGTCGGCATTTTGCTTGCCGATAGTCTTTTTAACCTTTCCATCATACTTTGAGGTGTACCAGTCCGACTCCGGAAGCTCTGTTTTGTCGTCTACATAAAGAGCTACAATCACATAGTCTTCCTTAAGCCTTCGAAGTACTTCCGGGTCTGACCAGACTACTGCTTCCATTTCGCGGCAGTTTGTGCAGCCATGGCCTGTAAAATCTATGAAAAGGGGCTTGTTTTGTTTGCGGGCACATGCCAGAGCCTGATCGTAATCAAAATAGCCATTCAGTCCGTGTGGTAAATGCAGAAAATCACCATACTTGGGTTCGCCGCATTCGGCAAATTCGGCCTCGTCAGCCTGCCTTGCCAAACCTATGAGGTCAAAATCATGCGTGTACATTGGAGGCAGGTATCCCGCCAGTGCTTTAAGCGGAGCGCCCCACATGCCGGGGATCAGGTAGAGCACAAAGGTAAAAGTAGCAATGGCCATCATGAGCCTGGGTACACTGATCACCTCCAGCTTATTGTCATGTGGCAGGCGTATTTTACCAAGCAGATAGAAGCCCATGAGAGTGAAGATTATAATCCAGATAGCAATGTTTACTTCCCTGTCTAAAATGCCCCAGTGAAAAGCCTGGTCTGCTATACTTAGGAACTTAAAGGCAAGTGCCAGCTCTATGAAGCCGAGGACCACTTTGACAGAGTTAAGCCAACCTCCTGATTTTGGAAGGTTGCTGAGCCACTTGGGAAAAACAGCAAATAGGGTAAAAGGAATGGCAAATGCCAGTGAAAATGCAAACATTCCCAGGATGGGTTTTAGGATTTGCCCTCCTGCTGACCCTACTAAAATACTGCCTACAATTGGGCCGGTGCATGAAAACGAAACCAGTACAAGCGTAAAGGCCATAAAAAATACACCTATTAATCCGCCTTTGTCCGCTTTTCTATCCATATTATTCACAAAAGAGCTGGGCAGCGTTATGTCGAATAAGCCGAAAAAGGATAGAGCGAAAATAAGGAAGACACTGAAAAAGATGATGTTGGGGAGCCATTCGGTGGAAAGATGATTGGCTGTTTCCGGGCCCATCAATGGAGCCAGTGCCGAACCAATGAGCGTGTAGATTATAATTATTGAAAAGCCATAGATAAATGCTTTCCCCGGGCCTTTTCCTCCTCCGGTGAAATAACTTACGGTCATCGGGATCATCGGGAATACACATGGCGTAAGCAGTGCTGCCAAACCGGCAACAAAAGCAAAGATCATAAACCAGATCAGAGATCCATCTTTTTCATCTTTTACTACCAAAGATTCATCCAAAACAGGACCTGTATTAGCCGTTGCAGAATAATCTTTTTTAACAGACTTAACTGTGTCAGCTACTGCGACCGCGGTGTTGGCAGGATTACCATTTTCCCCGACCTTTTCCTCGTCCTTAGTTTCTTCGTTTTTGGGCTGCGGCTGATCCTGATTTTCTTTCTCTTGATTTTCTTTGTTATCAGGTTGGGCAGATGCGTTGCCGGAGGCTTTGACACTGAAATCGTCAAAAGTAAAGTCGTGGTCAAACGGGATACATTTTCCGTCTACATCGGAGCATACCTGAAACTCATAATTTCCTGATATTTTGAGGTTTGTGCTCAGGACTTTTATAGTCTGGCGAAACTCTCCTTTTTTCTTGAAGATCCTTACGTTACATTCAAAGATGTCATCATACTTTTCCGTAGGGTTAATGGCTTTTAAATCGCCTGCTAACTCATAACTACTATTGGGTATGAAGGTGAAGGTGGTGACCATCGGCCCGCAGTCAGGGTCGAAGTCCGATGAGTAGAGATACCAGTCTTTAATGATCTCTGCATGAAAGATAAGGTCTATTTTGTCCCCTACTTTAACTTCTTTCTTACTCACTGAAGTGGTCCAGGAGGAAGGTGTGATAACCTGAGAAAATAGTGGTAACGAAAAAATCAGGCTGGTAAGTAAAAAAAATAACTTTTTCATGTCGACACGTTTGGCCATTAAATATGCAAAAAAGGACTCAAATTTTAATTACGCTTAAAAAATGCTTTAAGTTCTTAAAATGTTCTGATACTCAACACGTGTAATAGTTGCAAAAGGATGGTTGACAGATAAATTATTCTTCATGATCTTGTTTTGATCAGAAGCAGAAAGGCCCCCGGCAGCTTGTTCCGGAGGCCTTTTATGTTTTATTTACTCATTTCAGAGAAGTGCTTGTAAAACAGTGTTATGGTTTCTATACCTTTCATATAATTGAATATTCCATAATGCTCATTTGGTGAGTGTATGGCATCCGAATCAAGGCCAAAGCCCATCAATACGGTGTTTAGCTTAAGCTCATCCTTAAACAGTGAAACAATTGGAATACTTCCGCCATCCCGGGTTGGGATTGGGGCCTTTCCAAAAGCTTCTTCAAATGCTGCACTGGCTGCCGCATAGGCTACAGAATCTGTTGGTGTAAGTGCCGGTTCGCCACCATGGTGAGGGACAACTTTTACTTTAACGGATTTTGGCGCAATGGCTTTAAAATGCTTTGAAAACAATTCTGTGATCTCGTGTGATTTTTGACCGGGAACGAGTCTCATGGAAATCTTTGCGTAAGCCTTTGAAGGCAACACGGTTTTAGCCCCTTCACCGATGTATCCTCCCCAAATCCCGTTTACATCCAGTGTAGGCCTGATACCTGTCCTTTCCAGCGTGGTATATCCTTTTTCTCCGTTTACATCGTCTATGTCCAGATCTTTTTTGTACTCCTCAAGGTCAAAAGGGGCACTGTTTAAAGCTTCACGCTCTTCTTTGCTCAGCTCTTCTACCTTATCATAGAAACCCGGAATGGTAATGTGGTTGTTTTCATCTTTTAATGATGCGATCATTTCGCAGAGCACATTGATAGGGTTAGCCACTGCGCCACCATATACACCTGAATGCAGGTCTCTGTTTGGTCCTGTTACTTCAACCTGCAGATAGCTTAACCCGCGTAAACCTACGGTGAGGGAAGGGGTATCGTTGTCAATCATGGCCGTGTCAGAGATCAGGATAATGTCTGCTGCCAGCTTTTCTTTATTTTCTTTTACAAAGATGGCCAGGTTATCAGAACCAACTTCTTCTTCCCCTTCAATCATGAACTTTACATTGCACGTCAGCGAGTTGGTAGCCATCATGGTTTCGAAGGCTTTTACGTGCATATACATCTGACCTTTGTCGTCACATGCGCCACGTGCATATATTTTATCGTTTTTGATGACCGGTTCAAAAGGAGGTGAATCCCATAGCTCGTAAGGGTCAGCAGGCTGCACATCGTAGTGTCCGTAAACCAGCACTGTTGGAAGGTTTTTGTCAATTATTTTCTCTCCGTAGACTATGGGGTATCCGGCAGTTTCGCAAATCTCCGCTTTGTCTACACCGGCTTTTTCAAGGCTGGACTTAATAAAATCCGCTGTTTTAAGCACATCCTTTTTAAACTTACTGTCAGCGCTTACTGAGGGAATGCTTAGGAGGTCCAGAAGTTCATCCAGAAATTTTTGTTTGTTTTGTTCTATGTAGTCGTGGCTATTCATGTTGTGATCGGGTTTTTAAAGGCCACAAAGGTAGTCCGATATTGTCAAATAGCCAATTTATAACGTTTGTTGTTCCTAAACGGCAGGTAGCACTATTTTAAATGTAGTGCCCACGTTGACTTTGCTCTTTACGGAAATCTCACCACCAAGCTTATTGACGGATTGTTTAACGATATACATGCCCAGGCCAGACCCTTCGGATTTCTCCGTGGCCCGGTAAAACATATCAAATATTTTTTCGATCTGGCTTTTATGGATGCCAATACCATTGTCTTTGAAAGTAATAACCAGTGCGGTTGGTGTAAAAACGGCGGTGATTTTTAGGTAACTGTTGCCTGCTTCCGGGTTTACATATTTATAGGCATTGGAAATAATATTGCTGAATATAATTTTGAGTCTTAGCGGGTCACTGGTAAATGATTTGCTTTCCCCCTCTATGGTTAAGGTCGTTTTTACCTGCTTAAAATTTTCCAGGTATTCGAGGTCATTAATGCAGTTTTCAATGAGTGTTTTAAGTTCAAAGGGCTCCATTTTCACTTCTGTGCGGCTGGCTTTGGCATAGTTCAGCATTGATCGCACAAATTCATCAAGCTTTAATATGCTTTTTTCGATCCTTCCCAAATATTCGGCCTGGTGCTCGCGGTCTTCGTCAATTTTGGCAATATTAACCAAGCCCAGAATAGAGGTTAAAGGAGATCTTAAATCGTGGGAAGTTTTATAAACCAACTGGTCAAGTTCAAAATTTCTGTCCGACAGTTCCCTCAAGGCTACGTTAAGTTCTTCTTCCCTGCTGGCCAGTGCGAGGTTTTGCTTTCTTAGCTCTTCGTTAAGCCGGGTCAGCTTATCCTCTGCCATTTTTATTTCGGTAATGTCTCTTACAGCGCCATCAAAGATATCTTCGCCATTGGAACCTCTGGTATGCGAACAACTGTATAAGCCCCAGAATGTATCACCGTTCTTTTTTACCAGCTCAACTTCTTTATTGCGAACAAAACCTTCACGACGAATGGATTCTATGATCCGCTTTCGGGCGCTTTCTTCCGCATACAGTACATTCGGATCTATTTCCAGAACTTCTTCTTCAGTTTCATAGCCAAATATTTCCACGAATGCCTCATTGGCAAAGACGATACCTCCCTGGACGGATGTACGGAATATACCTTCGGTAATATTCTGGCTGATCGAAGTCAGGAGCTGCTCGTTTTGCCTTGATTTTTCTTCAGCCATTTTTTGTTTGGTAATATCCCTTATTGCACCGTCAAAGTAGGTCTGGTTATTTTCGCCTTTGATCAAAGAAGAGCTCATTAAACCCCAAAATTCCGAACCGTCTTTTCTTTTGAACCTTACCTCTACATTGTTGATGTTTTTCTTACTTAACAGTAGCTCATGGATTCCTTTGCGGGTGTCTTTGGATGCATAAAGTTTGGAAGAGTGAATCTTATTGAGTGATTCGAGAGAGTCGAAGCCAAACATTTTCAGAAAGGCCTGATTTACATATTTGAAGCTTCCGGTGGGTATGCTACGGTAAATTCCTTCATTGATGTTCTGATTGATGCCTTCCAGCAACTGGCTCGATTCCCGCGCCTTGTCTTCCGCCAGCTTTTGCTTAGTAATATCCCTGAAATTAGAAATAATGCCACCTACCTCGGGTTTATCGAGCAGGTTGGTAAGCGTAGCATCTGACCATAGGTAGTGTCCGTCTGCATGTTGCAACCTAAACCGGTAATTAAGGCTTTCGCCAGGCTTTGACAGTATGCTCTTAAAGGCATTCAGAGAGATGGCCATATCATCAGGGTGAATGAAATCAGTGCCTTTCTTGCCACAAACTTCGCTTTCGGCATATCCTGCAATATTTTGTACCGAGGGGCTTGCATAGATGATTATGCCTTCTGCATCATAAAGCACAATACCTTCATATGCATTTTCTATTAAAGCCCTGAACTTTTTCTCTCGTGAAGTTAACCTGAGTTCGTAGCTCTTCTTTTCGGTAATGTCGTTAGAAGCATACAGCAAATGGGTACACTCACCCTTTTTATTGGTGATGGGTGTAATTGATGAGGAGTAGTACCTGATTGCACCCTTAAATTCAAATTCTTCTATAAAAATGTTGGTTTCGCAGGTTTCAAGTACCTCTTCATATTTGTCCAGGACCTCGAGGGCCTTTGTTTTGCTGTACTCATATTCCTCATACATCACATCAGTAATGCTCCTCCCCAGGAATGTTTTTGCTGTAATTTTAGGATTAAACGATCTGGCGGCCTCCAAATAGGAAGGGTTTATAGATAAGATGACCAACTCGGATTTATTTTTTACTTCCAGTAAGCAAAACAGGTCTGAGGTATTTTGAAAAATTAGCGACAGATAGCTATTTTCCGCATTAAGCTCATCGTTATTATTGGTTTCAGAGGATTTCATTTAGCGCAGTACCAACATAAATTATCCAAATTAGCCTAATCAATATACTAGAAAAATACGAAAATTAAAGGCTGTCAATGTTTTAAATGGAAAGCCCCAGCCCAAACTCAACCATATCTGCTGTACGGCTATGTGCCTTGAGTGTAACCTGCGGGAAAAAGTTTGGCGTCACCATGTATTTGAAGCCATAGCGCTGGTACCAGGTGGATTCGTAATAATCCTGAGGTTTGTATATATAAAATCCTCCCTGAAGAATAACCATCATTTTGCCCAGTATCAATTCCGATCCTATAGTCAGTGCCACCTGCCTGCCATCATCATCGAGAGTACTTTCTGTTATTCCATTTTTTACATTGTGAACGGCCCATGCTTTTTTTACCGATTCACCCGCGTAGTCAAACCCATCTACACCCAAAAGGATCGTATTGTACCGGGTCAACTGGCGGCTGGCATAGAGACTTATGCTGTATGCTTTATGTTTCGTATCTTCAGTAAGTACCTCTCTCCAGGCTGTACCTCCAAACAGATTGACATGCCACTTCTTATCAATGGTTTTTGTTGTATCCTTTTCAAATTTGATTTTCTGTGGGTTTGGTACATAGCGCAAGCCTATTCCGGCTATTGGGAAATTCATGCCATTATTGGGCATGTTAAGCTTACCGTTTGAGTAGTGCCTGAATGCCAGGTTGATATTAAAGTAGTATTGATCCGTTAGCTTTATCTCATGATGAATGGTGCCCCTGAGTACATAACTTATTTTACTGCTGATGGCTTTGTTGTCCGGGTTTTCTGTTTCTTCAAAAGTGCGTGTGGAGTATACAAAGCCGGTGCCGATATTGAGCCTCCACTGGTTTTTCCGGTTATTGTTGGTCGTTACATCAAGGTAGCTTGTCAGTGTATAGACACTTCCCAGTTCCCGGGGCACGCCATAATTAAAATATGAAGCCGCAAACCCTACATGTGGATAATTAAACAATCTTTCCCACCTGTGACTTCCATTGGTGATCTTGGCTGCATACAACTCTATCCCATAAAGGTTCGACATTTGCAGCTTTGGCATGTCTTCTTTGTACCTCAATACACCTCCATAATAAGGGTTGGCACCAAACGACCATGAGGGTTTTTGCTGAGAGAAAAGGTTTTGACCAAAAAATAAAGTGACAACAAAAAATGTAAAAAAATATCGCATAGGTTCTTAAAGTATTTGACGCAGAGCGGTTATGAGGTCATTCACCTCCTGTTCGCTGTTGTAATAATGTACTGAAGCTCTGACCACTTCTTCCAAATTTCTATCTTCCATGTCCAGCAAAGTGCTGCTTTTATGAGAAACGACTGTGTTGAAGCCCTTTGCACTCAATGCTTCCTTGAGCTTTATGGCAGCCATGGGAGAGGTGAAAGTAACTATTCCGGATTGTACAGCGCCGATGTCAGTCACTTTTACGCCTTCTATCTTATTTAATTCGTTTCGCAAATATTTTGAAAGGTGCACAACCCGTTCCCATATTTTGTTAATTCCCAGGCTGTTAACCTCTTTAAAGGCTTGTGCCAGGCCAATTTTGGCAGCCAGGTTTGATTCCCAGGTTTCAAACATTTTTGCATCTGCCCGTACTTCATAAGTATCCGCTTTTACCCAGTTTGCCGAGTGAAGATCGAGGTTGAAGGGTTTAAGGGATGGTAAAACCTCTTTATTTGCGTATAAAAAACCGGTGCCTCGCGGCCCTCTGAGGTATTTGCGACCCGTAGCAGACAGGAAATGGCAACCAATCTTTTTGACATCAATAGGATATTGACCAATGGATTGGCAGGCATCCAACAAGTACAGGATATTATATTTTTTAGCCAGCTCACCTATTTTTTCTGCGGGATTGACCAAGCCACTGTTTGTAGGAATGTGTGTAATGGAGATCAGCTTTACACTTTCATCTATGCTTTCTTCCAGCTTTTGCAGGTCTATCTCCCCGGCACTGTTAGAAGGGATCACTCTTATATTGACCTCTTTTTCTTTTTTCTGATACAGGTATGAGATAAAGTTGCTGGCATACTCTGCTTTTGTGGTGAGTATGGTATCCCCTTTCTTAAACGGGATAGAAAAAAATGCCCTTTGCCATGCTACAGTAGCACTTTCTGTAAAAGCGATTTCTTCCGGTGATGCATTGATAAGCCTGGCAGCCTCGCTATAAAATTCGTCAAGCTGAGCTTTGTGTTTTGCCGCTGTCTCGTATCCGCCATACCGGGCCTCCTTTTTTAAGTAGTCCATTTGGGCATCCAGTACCTGCTGGCTTACCAAAGAAGCGCCTGCACTGTTAAAATGTACTACATGTGTTACTCCCGGGGTATTTTGACGAATAGTCTGAATATCCATTATCAAATGTTTTTATTAGAGTCAGATAATTGTTTTCGCAGAATGGATTGCAAGCTAAAGTGCCGGCTTATCGAAAGACGTGAAGACGCTATCCGGCAATTCCTGGAAAACCCTTACATTATGCGGGCCTTTGCCATCAGACCGGTCAGAGGATAATAGTACGCCTTCGTATTCCTTATAATTATCCCACGGCCATATTGCGGAAGGCTCTCCCTGACCAGCCTCTTTGAAATATGCCCATTGCCTCACCAGGTGATCGGTTTTATCAATGTAAACCTCATATTTGTTATCAGGGGTGGAGCCTACGCTTTCGAAGGTCAGCGTTATTACATCGGCTTTTATACCGGTAGCTGTAGTGTCTTCACGGCTATACTTTAAGGTAACACCGCTATCTTTTAACTTAAAGGGCATTACCAGCCAGTATGAGTCGTTGATCCAGATATCTTTTGCCCGATTTAGGTAAACCTGCAGTGAGTCAGGGTTGGTGATTTCACTACTGTCTTTGATAACCTTTCCTTCCAGAGTGTTAATATTGACCAGGTAGGTAGTTTTTCTTGACGGTACTTCAATACGTACCCTGCCGGTATGTTTGTCCCAAACAAGGTCCCTTTCCCCAAAGAAATTCCAGGCAATGTACCGGATGTTGTCGTAGTTCTTCCGGCCACCCATGGCTGCCATTACACTGTCGGCCAGCGCAATAGCGCGGGGGTCTGAACCGGCTTCATTAAAACCTTCAGCAGCAGGGTTCTGATTTGCCTGTTTTTCTTCGGCCTTTTGTTCAGGAGTATTACAGGCAAAGACTATGGCCAACAAGACAAGGAGTATAGACTTTTTCATTTGGTTTTTGGGTTGACTTGTTTATTTCTGATCTTAATTATGTCTGAGACTTTTACTTCATTTCCTTTAAAAATGTATTTACGCAAAATACCTTCAAAAGGCAGGATTATTAATGCTATCAATACCTGCATGATAAAATCCAGTACAGGAGAACTCGAAGAACCAAATTCATTTTCAGCCACCGTCTGGATAAACTCTATAATAATGATCAGGGTGAGAACGGCAAGTAGCCTGCTCACCAGGTGATATTTGGTGTCCAACTTCTTAAGTTTTACCGAAATAAACAAGAGCAGTGCCATGGTTAAAAACTCAAGGGCGTAAAACCAGGCCCTTTTCCAGTAAGGCGGAATAACTTTAAAGTGTACGGGCGCCGCTTCGTTAATTGCACCCAAAGTATTTCGGGATTTAACTTTGAGCACATATTCTCCTTCCGGCAGGTATGGAAAATTAATTTCGTTATAGTTGGACGACCATTCTGACCACTGATCATTCAGACCATCCAGTTTATAAGAATACTGGATGTCAAGCACCCCCGAATATTCCGGCTGTACAAACTCAAATATGAGGTTACTATTCTGCTGCTCAAACACCAGCTTAGGAGCCGGGGGCAGTATTTCAGAGTTAGTTTTGATGTCTTTTAAATAGAGTTTGTATCCGTTTGAGATGGTGCTTAAAGTGGGTTGGGCCAGCTTGTAGAGGTCGTTATTGTCAGTAATTACCCAATACTCCTCTTTTCGATCATCAGTAGCTATGTAATTGATGTTTTTAAAAAGGCTCAGCAGGTTTAATTTATCTGATGTTTTTTCCCGCACAAGGGTAGACCATCTTTGGTCCGCATGAATCCATACTTTTCCATCTGCCCCGGCCAGGTACCTGTCTATGTTGGATGCACTTCTTACCTTTTGTAGAGTATTTTTGCCATCCTGAATGGTGAATATTCCCGATTCGTTGATAAACAATATGCTGTCACCGGAGGCGGTTCCATAGGTTTCGTAGAAATAGGGGTTTTCTATATGGTACTCATCCATTTCCGTAATCTGGTCTCCTTTGAGCCGGATCCAATAAAGGTCATTGGTACTGCAAAACCAGATGCGATGGTGCTTGTCCTCAAAAATATGTTGCACATAATCTTTGTAATCACCAAATACTTCCATTTCGGGCAAACCCTCGGCCCGGTAATTAAAAACTTTCAGTTCGTCAGTATATGTACTGGTAAATATCTTGCCCAGGCTCTCGGAAACATAAAAATAGCGTACAGGCAGACGTGAGATAGGTGTTGCTTTTCCATCGGTGATCTCGAATAATCCGTCAAGCCCGCCACAAAACAAGCGGCCGCCTGCTGAGGCAAACTGGAAGGTTTTGGACTCAATACCTTCTATCTTCTTATACCGGTACTTGATGGATTGTAGTTCCCGTTCTATTTGTGCTTTGTAAACAGGGGCTGTTTTCCTTTCCTGCTTTTCGGCAGGCTTAATGTCTGTGTCCTTTTTATCCCTGTCTCTTTTTAGAAAGCTGAAAATACCGCCACTTTTGCCAGCGGCCTCCTCTTCTGCTTCTACTTCCGGTTCCTCATCCTGAGATCCTGGCACCTTCACATAGTGAACGGTTTCATTGTAATTCCTTATTTCATCGAGATGGTACACGCCCAGGCTGGTACCTACGTAAAGTTTGCCCCGGTGGTCCCTGGCTGATAGCATTTTGCCTTGCAGGCCGGGGTAACGATTGAAATTTTTAAAGGGAAAAGTGGGAGAGATCCTGGTCAGGCCAACTGCATGGGCAGCCCAAATACCGAGATTTTGGTCTATAGCCAGTGCCAATATTTCATTGTCGGGCAACCCGGTTTGGTAGTTAATTATCTCTTTGATCTCACCTTTTATAGGATCGATGAAAACAACACCGCCTTTTAAAGTGGAAATAGCGGCAAGTGAGTCACTAAACCAAATGCCTTTTTGAACGCCGCTTTCGGCGAGGTATCCCTGGTCGTTACTTATTTTTAAGGGCTTTAGCTTGTTTTGTTTGTATAAAAACAGTTCATGATCCGTGTTGCCAATGAGATAACCCTTCCCGTTAGGGCCTTCACAAATAAAGCCAGGTTCAAGGTCTCTTAGAGCCCGGTTTGCCGGACTTACCAGTTTAGTACCGTCAATGAGCTGCATTCCGCTATTGGTGGTCAGTGCATAAACCTTACCCTCTAAAGATAGCAGGTTGACCAGCTTGCCACTGTACCTGGGAGATATTTTTTGTATGGAGCCGCTTTCGATGTTGTATAAAAAAATGTGGGATTCATTAATGGCATAGAGCGTGTCTCCCTGAATAAGAATGGTAAAAATATCTTTCGCCTCAGGTACCCGGTCTGATAATGAAACATAGGATAAATTATAATTTGCATCCCTGCTCAGTCTTCCAAAGCCACTCCTGCCCCCGGCATAAATAACATTACTACTGCTAATGGCAAGACTGAATATAGCGGAAGGTGTTTTTGAAAAGTCCCAGTTTCTGCCGTCAAAAGTGAGAATACCCGCCCTGTTGGCTATGCATATGATGCCCCGGTGGTCTTGAACGATGTCAAAATTAACATTGTCGACACGGCTGCCCGTGGGTGAATAATGTGTAAGATAGAAATCTCCGTCCTGCGCTTTACTGAAAAAGAACAGGAATAGTAACAGTTGAACAAGAAAGAACTTTTTCACGGCCACACCTCTAGTTTGCCCTAAAGTACTGAAAGAATATGGATTAATTCAAATAAAAAGCCCCGAAGACATCCTCCGGGGCCCCTGAAATATAACTTTTTTACGGTTATTATATTCCTTGTGCTATCATAGCATCGGCTACTTTGGTAAAGCCGGCAATGTTAGCGCCCACCATATAGTTACCTTCAAAGCCATAATGTCTGGCCGCAATAAGGGCACTGTCATGGATTTCCTTCATGATTTTTTGCAACCTGTGATCTACTTCTTCGGCAGACCAGTAGGAGCCCAGGTAGTTCTGCATCATTTCAATTCCTGATGTGGCCACACCACCGGCATTGGAAGCTTTGCCTGGAGAATATAAAATGTCATTATCTATGATAGTATTAATGGCTTGAATGGTTAATGGCATGTTTGCACCTTCACCTATAAGGCGAATACCATTTTTGACCATATTTTCTGCGTCCTTGCCGTTTACCTCGTTTTGAGTGGCACATGGGAAAGCGCAATCGGCCTTAATGTCCCATAATGGATTGTACTCACCGTTGGTATCCTCTGTGTATTTAGCAGATTTGTATTTGTCAGCATACTCATGGATGCGGCCCCTTCGGTTATTTTTCAGGTCCTTGATGAATTCCAGTTTTTCTGAATTTATACCTTCTTCATCATAAATAAAACCTGAGGAGTCAGAAGCTGTTACCGGTTTTCCTCCCATATGAAGTATCTTTTCAATAGCGTGCTGGGCTACATTGCCAGATCCTGATACGAGGCAGCTTTTTCCTTTTATGCTGTCGCTCAGCCTGTTAAGCATGTTTTCTGCGAAATAGATCAGTCCGTAGCCTGTTGCCTCGGTACGCATTAAGCTACCGCCCCAACCAACACCTTTGCCGGTCAGTACACCGGTAAATTCATTGGTAAGTTTTTTATAAGTGCCGAACATATAACCTATTTCCCTTCCTCCTACACCGATATCACCTGCCGGTACATCAGTTCTGTGGCCTACATGCCGTGTGAGTTCAGTGAAAAAGCTTTGGCAAAACCTCATTACCTCAGTCTCAGATTTGCCTTTGGGATCAAAATCAGAGCCCCCTTTACCCCCACCCATAGGCAGGCCGGTCAATGCATTTTTAAATACCTGTTCGAAGGCAAGAAATTTAAGTATACCGGGGTATACCGATGGGTGAAACCTCAAACCACCTTTGTATGGCCCTATGGCGCTGTTCATTTGTACCCGGTAGCCTTTGTTGACCTGGATTTCTCCCTTGTCATCCATCCAGGTTACCCTAAACGATATGGTACGTTCAGGCTCAAGCATCCTTTCCAGAACCTTGTATTTTCTGTATTTGGGGTTTTTGTCCAGAACAGGCTTTACCGAATCGATTATTTCTTCGGCAGCCTGATGAAATTCCGGTTCTCCGGGGTTTCTTTCTTTTACGCTATTTAGTAAATCTGACATGGGTTAAGTTTAATTTTTATTAAATATAGTATAAGTACTTTTAATGCAAACGTTTTCTATATCATCTTTTGGTGTCTTTTTGCGAACTTATCAGACTGACGTCTATCCAGCCGGTAATGTTCTGCGAAGTGCGCACATATCTGAAGCCTTTATAGCTCGCTAAACTCTCCACCTGATAAGGTGGCACCAGGTGCGTTTTGGGTATACCGGTGCTGTCGGGTGATGAGCGTATGGCCACCGTTTCCTGCAACGTAATTTCTGTGCCGACGGTAACAGGTGTGACCAAACTTTTGAAAATATAACCTTCTTGCTGGTCAGGTAATTGGGCACGGTACCAGCCTTTACACTCACCGCTTATGGTCAGGTAAGTGTCCTCATTTAGCTGGCCGTTTACCTCATGCTGTGTACCCGGCCCCTTTCTGAAGTTTACCGTCTGCGAAATTACTTTATAAGGCTGGCCAAGTACGGCCGAATCAATGATTATACTTTCTACATCATTATCAATAGTCTGCACATATCCCAAAGGGTTAACAGCACCATATTGATAAATACCAAAGTGTAGATGTGGGGAGGTATATTTTGCGTTTCCCGTATTGCCGACAAGACCAAGGGTATCTCCTGCACTCACTGCTTTTCCTGCATTTACTAATTGACGGTCGAGATGTGCAAAATAGTAATTGAGGTTTCTTTTCAGGTCCTTCATCCAAACCACATTTCCTCCGAGGTTGCTGCTCCCTACCCGGGTCACTATACCTTTGGCGGGAGCAATTACCGGTGTTCCGCGATCGGCAAATATGTCTATTCCTTCATGCGACCTCAGCCCACCGTCACGTGGGTCTCCGAAAATACTCTGAATGGAACGGTTGGAGGCTCCGGATACCGGGTTGATGAGTGTGGGTGATACCGTGAGCGTAACGGTGTAGTAGATATCAACCAGCAATTCCGGCTGTAACCTTAAGAGGCAGTTTTGGTCTTTCTTGAATTCATGCTCCAAGTTGCTGCTGGAGTCTCCGTGTGCTATTTGGTTCCATTCATTATCGTCGAGTTCGAACAGGTCTACAAAAAGCGAGGCATTATCAGCTTTAGTGGCATCAAGCGATACCTTTAGCTTTTGACCTCTTTTGACCTGAAACCGATAGGTATGTGCATCTGGTGCGGAAGCATGGAAATATCCTGCCTCGCTATGGGGCATGGAAATAAAAAGGGAATCCCTGAGAGCATTTTCTCCAGCCTCTATCCACTGTTGGGCAATGGCAGTTTTTTTCAATTCTGCTTTTTCCAAAAGGCTCTTGTACTCCTCATAAGGGGTATGGCTCCGGAATGCTTCCTTTACCTTTTTAAACCCGTTGCACGACAGGAGGAATACTGTAATTAAAACTATCAATGCCCGCATGTAAAACTAACAGGCGGAGTTTATGAAAGTTTTTCCTTTAAAAAATCTGCTGTATGATTGTTTTCAAGCTTTACCATATCTTCCGGAACTCCCGCAAAGCATACATTACCACCACGCTCTCCTCCTTCGGGACCCATATCAATGATCCAGTCTGCGGATTTGATCACCTCCATGTTGTGTTCAATAATAATGACACTATGCCCCTGGTCTACCAGTGCATTGATGGAGTAAAGTAGTTTGGTAATGTCGTGAAAATGGAGACCTGTAGTAGGCTCATCAAAAATGAACAGGATGTGGTCTTTGCTGTCCCTGGAATTTTTGCCCAGGTAAGACGCCAGCTTAACCCTTTGTGCTTCACCACCACTGAGTGAATTGGAAGACTGACCCAAACCGATGTAACCTAACCCAACATCAAAGAGCGGCTGTAGTTTATTGAGAATAGGTGCCTTATCAGCAAAGAATTCAAGGCTTTCCTCAACAGTCAGGTCAAGAACATCCGCTATGTTTTTACCGTCGTACTCCACGTCGAGGATCTCCTGTTTAAACCGCTTGCCTTTGCAGCTTTCGCAGGTAAGGAAGATGTCGGCCATAAACTGCATCTCTATCTTCACCACACCTTCTCCCTGACAGGTTTCGCAGCGGCCACCGTCTACATTAAAGGAAAAATGTGAAGGTTTATATCCTCTTTGTTTGGATAATGGCTGATCCGCAAATAACTGACGGATAGCGTCATAGGCCTTGACGTAGGTTACAGGGTTAGATCGTGATGATTTACCGATAGGGTTCTGGTCCACAAACTCTATCTGGGTAATATTTTCGTAGTCGCCTTCCAGCTTGTCAAATTTCCCTGTTGCTTCTGAGACTGTACCTAATATTTTACCGACACCGGGATAAAGTATCTTCTTAACAAGAGTAGACTTACCCGACCCACTAACACCGGTAATTACCGTAAGCACTCCAAGTGGAAACTGCACACTGATGTTTTTCAGGTTATTCTCTATAGCTCCTGATATTTTAACCGAATCCTTCCATTTTCTTCGGTGCGTAGGAACAGGTATTTGCTCTTTGCCCAACAGGTATTTGGCAGTATAAGAATCAGCATTGTCGAGATCGGTAATGGTGCCCTGGAACACCAACTCCCCGCCATGGATACCTGCATCAGGCCCGATATCAATGATCTGGTCTGCTGCCTTCATCACTTCTTCTTCATGCTCCACCACGATCACGGTATTGCCCATATTGCGCAGTGATTCGAGCACACCCACCAACCTTTTGGTGTCGCGCGGATGAAGGCCTATGCTGGGTTCGTCCAATATATACATAGAGCCGACCAACGCACTTCCCAATGAAGTGGCCAGCTTTATGCGCTGAAACTCTCCACCTGATAAGGTGGCGGTCATTCTGTTAAGGGTCAAATAACCAAGGCCAACCCTGTTAATATAGGATAGCCGATTGTTAATCTCCTTTAAGAGCCTTCTGGCAATAGCTTCCTCGTGCCCGGTAAGTTTTATGTTGTCAAAAAATTCAATTACCCGTTCTATCGGCAATAATACCAGATCAGTAATTGATTTTTCATTGATCTTGACATATGAAGCATCTTTTCTCAACCTTGTTCCACGGCAGTCGGGGCATGTAGTGCGCCCGCGGTACCTGGAAAGAAGTACCCTGTATTGAATTTTGTGGGTTTTGGTTTCAAGGTGCTTAAAGAACTGGTTCAGGCCTTTGAAGTAGTCGTTCCCCGTCCACAAAACCTCTTTTTCCTGTTCGGTAAGCTCATTATACTGTCTGTGTATCGGGAAATCGAACCGGATGCCGTCTTTTAGAAGAGGGGTAAGCCACTTTTTCATGGTTTCACTTCTCCATGGTGCTATAGCACCTTCATATACTGACAGGCTTTTGTCCGGGATTACCAGGTCCGGGTCAATGCCCAGAACTTTGCCAAAGCCTTCGCATGTCCTGCAGGCTCCATAGGGGTTGTTGAAACTGAAAAAGTTGACATTGGGTTCATGAAATCGCATGCCATCGGCTTCAAACCTATCCGAAAACTCGCTTCTTCCTTTCCCCACAATGTGCACATAACAATCGCCTATTCCTTCAAAATATGCAGTCTGTACAGAGTCGGCAAGCCGGAATTGTGTGTCTTCATCTTCCGGTTTTACTACAGCCCGGTCTATAAGTATTTCCAGCTTCGGGCTTTTGCCCAAATCTTTCACATTTTCGAGCTGCTCCTCTATGAAAACGACCTCTTCATCTTTGAGTATACGTGTATACCCTTTGCTTAGCAGTATTTTAAGTTCCTGCTCCAGGGTACGTTCCTTATGCAGTTTAAGAGGGCAGCTTACCATTACTTTGGTGCCCTCTTCATGTTGGTTAATAAATTTTACAACATCCGAAACAGTATCTTTTGATACCTTCTGGCCACTTATGGGTGAATAGGTTACGCCAATGCGGGCAAACAACAGCTTCAGGTAGTCGTAGATCTCAGTAGTTGTTCCCACTGTTGATCTGGGGTTCCTCGTGTTTACCTTTTGCTCAATGGCTATGGCCGGCGACACCCCCCGGATATAATCTACTTCCGGTTTTTCCATTCGTCCAAGAAACTGCCGGGCATATGAACTCAGGCTTTCTACATACATGCGCTGCCCTTCGGCAAAGAGGGTGTCGAAAGCTAAAGATGATTTTCCCGAACCTGAAAGGCCGGTGATTACCACGAGTTTGTTCCTGGGTATGGCGACGCTGAGGTTTTTAAGATTATTAACCCGGGCACGTTTAATAATAATGTGCTCTTTGGGGTTCAGCGTATCTAAAAGTTGTTCTGTTTTGGCGTCTTGCATAGTGGTCGGCAAAGATACTATACAATTAACAGATAAAGAATGTTACACCAGAGTTATAAAAAATTTGAAGGGGTGAAAGATGAGGGCATCTGGCTTGGGTATTTACGGGGTTTATATTGGTTGGCAAACGGGTTATGCTTCGGCAAAAACACAATTGCCAACCAAGTCATGATCCTGCGAATAGTTATTAGCCTTCGAAGTCAGGGTCGTAATCATCCCCGACATCAATATCGTCATCCTCTTCCATGTTGTCATCCTCATCCACCTCCAGGTCATATTCTCCTTCGCTGTTTTTAGTCACGGCAATTTTGACCAGGTACATAGTGTCATCTGTTTCGAGAGGAACAACAAAAAACGGCTCATTTTTCGCGTTCGTTAAACGCATCAGATTACTTTCAAAACCATCAGGATATTTCTTTTTAAGCAGGGTTTTTAAAGTCGGATCTAGATTCTCAAGACTTTTGATTACTCTCTTCTTTTCCATTTGAGTTATTAACCTTCATTTAGCTGTTTTGTTCCGGGTGGAAAAGTAATAAAAGATTTATCATTCAATAAAATATTATTCTGAAAAATTTTCGTTTTTGGCAAAAAATTAACAATAGCCTGGCCGTATTAGAGAAGAAAAATTTATTGGCTAAAAATTTTGCATGTTATTTGTTTAATTCTTTACATTTGAAATTCCTTAAAAACTATTCAAAAATTAAACCCCGGGCAACAATATGATATAGACCTCTACGTTAACTAAATTGTAATACTTAATGGAGAATTATAAGATCAGTGATAGTAAGTTGGTATCACTTTACAAACAAGGTAACGAAGAGGCATTCGAACAGTTGCTTAAGCGGCACAAAGCCCGCATCTATACAACCATTTACCTCATTGTAAAGGATAATTACGTGGCAGAAGACCTCCTTCAGGAGACCTTTGTGAAAGCAATAAACACGATCAAAGGAGGAAGATATAACGAAGAAGGCAAGTTTCTGCCCTGGATAACCAGGATAGCCCATAACCTTTCTATCGATTATTTCAGAAAGGAAAAAAGGTATCCTACCATGATACTTGAAGATGGCAGTAAGGTCTTTAATACTTTGGAGTTTGCCGAAGACTCAATAGAGTCCGTACAAATAAAAAATGATACACATTCTAAGCTAAGGGATTTGATACAAGAGTTACCTGATGCACAGAAGGAGGTATTAATAATGAGGCATTACATGGATATGAGTTTTCAGGAAATAGCTGAAAATACGGGAGTGAGCATTAATACTGCTTTGGGAAGAATGCGATATGCCCTCATTAACCTGAGGAAGAAAATGAAACAATATAATATTGCCTATGACCAAGACATTTACCCAAGATGATGTAATCAGGTATGTTTACGATGAAGTTGAAGGAGAAGATCGTGAAGAGATCAAGCAAGCGATCATCTGCGATTCTGAACTTCAGGACCTGTACAAAGAACTTATTGCCATTAAAAGACAATTAGATCAAAGTATGAAGTCACCTTCGGATAAGGTGACAGAAAGTATTCTTAATTATTCAAAATCTTTAAATTTGCTCTCCAACAAATGATGGAATGCAGCGAAAAGAAAGATTTGAAAAGTTTGTAGAATATTTCACCACTCATCAGCCTGATGCGGAGACCGAGTTAAACTACGGCAATCCGTTTGAGCTGCTTATAGCAGTAATACTGAGTGCTCAGTGTACCGATAAGCGGATCAATCAGGTTACGCCTGCGCTGTTTAAGGACTTCCCTACGCCGGAGCACCTTGCAGCCAGCCACTTTGATGAACTTTTCCCTTACATACGGTCAGTTTCCTATCCTAATAACAAGACCAAACACCTGCTGGGCATGGCCAAGATGCTGGTGGAGGATTTTAACTCTGAGGTCCCGGCTGACCTGAAAGAACTTCAAAAGCTGCCGGGAGTAGGTCGAAAAACGGCCAATGTAATAGCCTCGGTGATCTACAACCAGCCTACCATGGCTGTGGATACCCATGTGTTCAGGGTATCTAAAAGGCTGGGACTGGTTAATCAGAACGCCAACACGCCCCTGGAAGTAGAGAAGCAACTGGTAAAGCACATTCCGGAAGAATACATCTCAAGGGCGCATCACTGGCTTATATTGCATGGCAGGTATGTTTGCCTTGCCAGGAAACCTAAATGCGAAGAATGCAAGATCACACACTTTTGCAGGTACTTTGAGAAGAACTACCTTCAAGTGTGATCAGCCTATGAAAATCGTTATCATTCACCAATATTACAAAACCCCCGAGGAGGGTGGTGCGATACGATCGTACTATATTGCAAAACATCTGGCTGGCCTTGGCCATGAGGTGAATGTGATTACAGCTTTTAACGATAAGAAATATCAAGTCAAGAAAGATGGCCGGGTTACCGTACATTACTTGCCGGTTTACTATACCAATCATTTGAGCTTTTTAAGCCGCATTCATGCCTTTTACCGGTTTGTAAAAAAATCAATTGACCTCTTCAAAAAATTGCAGTCGGTTGACCTCAACTATGTCATTACCACACCGTTGACCACCGGCCTGATAGCGCAATATGCAAAGCGCAAATACGGGACACCCTATATTTTTGAGGTAGGCGACCTCTGGCCAGATGCACCCGTAAGCCTCGGGGTGTTGAAGAATGGTCTCCTGAAGAAACTAGCTTACAAACTTGAAAAAAGCAGCTACAAAAATTCCTGCGAATTGGTGGCCCTGTCCCCGGATATTAAAAGTGCCATTGAGCAAAAGGTACCTGGTCGCAATGTGGAGGTAATCACCAATTTTGCCGATACTGCCTTTTTTAGCCCGGCCGATAAGCGTAAAAGTCTCTTAAAAAAATATGCTGTAGAGAATAAGTTTGTAATAACCTATACAGGCACAGTGGGCATGGCCAATCACCTGGAATACCTGCTTGATGTTGCTGAATTAGCGCAGAAAAATGAAAAAAATATTCGGTTTCTTATTGCTGGTTCAGGAGCCCGGTGGGAAGCAGTCAGAGAGAAGGCATTCAAACGTGAGCTGGGCAATATTACCTTCATTGACTTTTTAGACAAGGAGGGCGTTAAGGAAATCCTTAATGTATCCGATGCTGTTTTCATATCTTTTAAAAACTCACCCGTGCTGGCGACAGGCAGCCCAAATAAGTTTTTTGATGGCCTGGCAGCCGGGAAATTGATCATCATTAACTTCAAGGGCTGGATTAATGCGCTGGTTGAAAAACACAGATGCGGTTTCAGTTATCCTCCGGAAAATCCTCAGGCATTTTTGGATCAGGTGGAGCCATACATGAATGATCCGCAACTTTTACATCAAGCTCAGGCCAGTGCACGCCAATTGGCCGGGGACTTTACACCGGCAACGCAATTGGATAAGCTTACCCGGCTGATTGAAAGGATTGAGGAGACTCAACGCCCGTAAACTGTATTTAGTGTTTTCAGTTTACGTTCCAGCGCAGAAGTCAAACTTTCCCGCTGCATTCTCCAAAGCCAGTTTCCGTTAATGGTGCCCGGCTGATTCATCATGGCTTCTTCCCCCAGCCCGAGAATATCCTGCATGGGTATTATGACAAGGTCTGCTACTGACATCAGGCACATTCTTTGAAATAACTCAGCGACATTGGTATGCATAACCCTGCGTCCAAAGTACGCCGTCAAACGTCTGCGTTCCTGCCTGGATGTGCGCTGATACCAGCCTTTTACTGTATTGTTATCATGCGTGCCCGTATATACTATGCTATTCCTGAGGTGATTATGAGGAATGTATGGGTTGGTGGCCATATCATCGCCAAAGGCAAAAAGCAGTACTTTCATTCCCGGAAGGGCATACCTGTCGCGAAGCTTGTGCACGTGTTCATCTAATGAGCCCAGATCTTCAGCTATGAAAGGCAGATCAGGGTAAACCTCTTTAATGGTTTTGAAAAAGGCATTTCCCGGTGTTTTTTGCCAGGTGCCATTGATGGCTGTTTCGTCTCCGGCTGGTACATCCCAGTAAGCAGAAAAGGCCCGGAAATGGTCAAACCTTACCACATCAAAAAGTAGCATGTTTTGTTTAATGCGTTCCATCCACCAGTGGAAATTGTCCTTGCCAAGAGCATTCCAGTCATAGACGGGTGTTCCCCATAGCTGCCCTGTTTCGCTGAAGTAATCTGGAGGAACGCCTGAAACACTGAGCGGCCTTTTGTTTGCATCGAACTTGAAGTATTTGGTATTGGCCCAACAATCAGCACTATCGTAGCTTACATAGAAGGGTATATCACCAATAAACCTGATTCCCTTTTTATGGCTATAGGTTGTCAGGCTCTTCCACTGGCTGAAAAAAAGGAATTGCAGGAATTTTTCTTTTTCAATATGCTCGTCCAGTTCCAGCTTTACTTTTTTCAAAGCGGCCGGTTTCCTGTCCCGGAGCTCCTCAGGCCAATTCATCCACCCGGTATTGTTAAGATGAGCTTTTAGAGCCATGAACAGTGAATAATCATCCAGCCACGATTTATTTTTACGGCAAAAGCCCGCATAACCCTTATGACTATCTTTATTGCCCCTGAATTTATTCCAGGCTTTTTCCAGTAGCTTCTTTTTATATTTTATTACTTCTTCAAATACTACATGGTCTTTCGCGAACTGAAAACTATGCTTAAGATCAGATTTTACCAGATACCCTTCATCAACCAGTAGTTCGGGGCTGATGAGCAGTACATTGCCAGCAAATGCTGAAGGGCTGCTGTATGGCGAGTTGCCCAAATGATATTCCGTAGGGTTTAAGGGAAGAATTTGCCAATACTTTTGACCAGCATTGTGCAGAAAATCGACAAATTCATAGGCAGCAGGCCCCATATCACCTATGCCATGGGGGGAAGGCAGGGAGGTTATATGGAGTAATATGCCGCTGCTTCTGTCAATTTTCATAAGCCGGAACCTTTTAACATGGCAATAGGAAATTGGGATAGTGCTTCGTGTATGTAGAGTTTATCTGTCGCCTCCAGTTTATCACCGGTCAAAATATTTGTAAAGGCAAATCGTTGCTCTTTGGGAAGGGCAATGGAAGTATCTGACCAGGTAGTTTTGCCAACAGGAAAGTTCATTTCGTCGCAAAGAGCAACGATTTGCCTTGGCACAATAATAATATACCAATCGGTATGAAGTTTCCTTCCGTAGCTGATGACATGATCTTTTTGTTCGCCGGATACCTCAAAAGGCAGATAATCACCCTCGTCAAATATGCTCTGGTTCAGCCTTCGTTCCTGCAGGCATTTGTAAAGCGTATACATTTTTATGCGTCCGTCGTGGAGGTTGTCAAGAAGTGCTTGCAGGTACTCAGCTTTGCCGTCATTCACTTTTATTTCCCTCAGCATCTGGGCACGCAGATCATAATCAACCGGCCTGCGGTTGTCTGGGTCTACATACGATAAGTCCCAAAGTTCCGTGCCCTGGTAAATATCAGGTATACCAGGGGCAGTCGTCTTTACCAGACATTGCCCGAGTGAATAGATGGCGCCAAAAAAAGCCGTTTTGCTGCTGAATGGTTCAAACGAAGCTTTGAAATCATCACTCTCAAGTATGGAACTGATAAAATCAAAAACAGCCTCTTCATATGCTTCATCAGGTTCTGACCAACTGGTATGTACTTTAGCTTCCCGAAGCACCTTTTGCATATAATCCCGGGTGCGCAGGATAAAGCTGTCATGCGATGCTTCCGGCTGAGGAAGAGCACCAATTAATGTCTGATAGATAAAGTACTCTTCGTTATGGCCCGGGGCATCAGGTTTATTTTTGAGGGCCTCATTTATCTTTCTCCATGTATCAACCTTTGCAAACCATTCTTCCGGCATTTCGCTCAGTACGTTGATCCGCATCCGGGCATCTTCGCCGCGTTTGGTGTCGTGCGTGGCGGTGGCATTCACTGATAATGGGAAGTGCTCTTTTCGTAGCCTCATCCTTTCGTTAAAGGCGGAGGCCGTTATACCAAAAATGTGTGGGGTGTCACCAACTTCGTTGTGGGAAATCAGTCTGTTGTAGATGTAAAAGGCCGTGTCCTCAACGCCTTTGGCCGCCAAGGGCCCTGTAAACTGCTGACATCTCTGCAGGAAGTACAGGGCTGATGCTTCCGGCTTATCAGAATTGCCGGTAAAAATGCGTTTGAAGTATTCCAACTGTTCCCGTAGTGCAGGTATCTTCTGTGCTGCTACCTTGAAAGCTTCTGCTATAATACCCGACTGCCTGCCTGACAATGGAAACTTTTTAGGGTAGATCCTGTAAACAGGAAAGCCTGCCATAAAAGCCGCCAGAGCCTCAGTCCAGGTTTCCTTGTCGTGGTCCATTTGAAGCAGGCCAAGTTCCTGCATCAAAAGGTACAAATTGTTCAATTCCCCTCCCATCCGCTCTTTCAGGATAAAGAGCTTTTTATCATAGATAAGCTCTTCGTAAGGCTGTTCATCGGGGCAAATTTTTTGATATTCCCTGGTAAAAGCTTTTTCACTGTTGAGGTCGGTAAACAAGTGATTGACAACGGCTAGAAAACCATAGCCACTTGTGCCCTGGATAGGCCATTGATAGGGCAGGGTTTCTTCCCATTCCAGTATTTTTTCTATGATGATGTACCGGTCTGGCCCCACCAGCTTTCTCAAACTGTCAAGGTAGTTTTCAGGGTCAAACAAGCCATCTATATGGTCTATTCTTAGCCCGTTAAATATTTTTTGGTCACATAGTTCTTTAATCAGCTCATGGTACTTCGCAAATACAGTCGCATCTTCCATTCGCAGGCATAGCAGGTCGTTGATGGTGAAAAAACGCCTGTAGTTGATCTCTTTTTCAGTTTTTTTCCAATAAGCCAATTGAAAATATTGGTGACTGAGCAGGTCGAGGAGGAGCTCACGGGACGAACTTATGGTTTCCGTTACATTGAGTATGGCATCCTGCACTTCTTCATCCTGTTCAAAAAGCTGATGCAGCTCCATTTTATAATGCTGCCAGTTGGCTTCATGGGTGGGCACATTTTCTATCTCTTCGGTAATTTCCTCCAGCCGCTTGTAAATATTATTGTCACTAGATAATCGCTTTTCAATGATGTTTTGCGCAATTGAAATGATTTGCGGGTATGATTTAATACTGACAGGATATTTGTTGTCGAAATAGTAAAAGTTAAACGTACCCTTATCATACCTGATCGTGAGCCCACCTTTTTGTACTACTTCCTCCAGGGGCTCTCCCAGAAAAGGCGCCATCACCTTTCCTCCTCCTGCGCCGTCTTCCCAATGGATATCAAAGAATTCGCGAAACTCTGAGGCAGAGCCCTTTTCAAGCACATCATACAACCAGGTATTGGTGCTGTCAAAAGCCATGTGGTTAGGTACTATGTCCTGCAACCACGACATATTTCTGCTTTTGAGATCGCGACTTATTTCCTGCAGCTCTTCAATGGTTCCTGTTTCCTTGTTGATCTTTAGCGGATCAGTGACATCATAGCCATGCGTACTTCCTTTCCGGGCCTGAAATATCGGTGACGCATATACCGTGGAAATATTCATTTCTTCCAGATACGCAATAATTTTCTTTAGCGCTTTGAAAGGAAAGGCCGATGATAGCTGCACCCGGTATGTGGAAGAAGGAATATTCATTTTCTTATGCTAAACAACAAGGTTCAGGTTTTTGTATAATGCATCGAATAGTTGGCACCAACTTTCAGCATCAGGGTTATTGCCCCGTTCACAGCGTGTCATATATGTCTCATAGATATTTGTCTTGATCAGGAAAGCTGTATTTTGGGCTTCCCAAAGTTCAGGTTTTATATCTCCTCTTTTGATCAGCCTTAGCAGGTCAACAATGTATTGCAGAAGTTCATTGTCATTTGGGTCTTTAGCCAGTTCGTCGATCAAAGCACGGACCCTTTCATTGGCGAGATAATTTAAAGTGACCGTATCAAGCTCAACGGCTATTCTTTTGGCCACATCAAGCAGGTTTTCCAGTGCTTTCAGGTTAATCTCTTCAGCCTCAAACATATTGATCAGCTTTGTATTTATAGCCAGGTCAATAGGTAGTTTGAGCTGTTTGGGGACCGCCATGTTGATTTCATCAAACACCTGCAAAAGCTGGTAATTGTTTTCGTAGAGCTGATAAATAGTACCTTCTGCATTTTTCAGTGTATTCTCCATAACCAGCTCCATGATCTGGCGCTGTTCGTCGCGGAAAAGGTGCCAGAAAGAGTAATTGTGGTTCCCGAAATACTTGTCGAGCAGGTTAAAGATCTCGTAAATCCGACTCTTCTTAAATGCATCTGCAATCTCCGAATGCAGCTCCGAAAGGGCTTCACTACCCAGATAGGGCCGGACGCCACCAAACAGGTTATGCTCGCCCATGTGGATAACAGCATATGAAATATCAATTTCTTCCCAGGTAATATTTGACCTGAAATGCGTGCGGCCGACCACAAGCTTTTGCTTGCCGGCCTCGTAATAGTTTTTGCTTTTGGAGGCTGCGCTGAAACTATAGAGGATGGTTTCGTCGGGAAACTCCTCAAAAACCGAAGATACGGCAAAGTGGGCACCCACACGAAGCATGTCTACGATCATGGGTTTCACATGCCTGTGATAAGCTGCTGCTGCATTGCCATAGTCAGGGATGTTACTGGGTATTTTTTCCAGCAGGCCAACAAATTCTTTTTCATATGAGTGTCCGCTTATATCTTCTGCAAGTTGCAAAGCTCGGGCTGCGTAGAAAATATCCTGCATGGACTCAATGCCGGTAACTTCGTCAAAAAACCACCCGCAACTAGTATACATGAGCATAGAATGGTACTGCATCTCCAGCAGTTTCAGCAGTTTGGTTTGATCTTCCTTATCAAGGTTTTCCCCGAAGTGCTTTTTCAGGAATTCCGATACATTTTCTTCCGAACGATCGAGTACAACGCTGACATAGGCATTTCTGATCTCCCAGGGGGCTGCATTATACGCATTGATCTCTTTTTCATAAAGCGCTATGGTTTTTTCCCTCACCCAGTCAAAAGCTTTTCTAAGCGGGCCACGCCACTCCTGTGTCCATCCGGGTCGGCCGCCGGTATTGCAGCCACAGTTTGAGTTCCATCGTTCTACTCCATGAGCACAGCTCCAGGAGGTGTTTTCCAAAATTTCCACTTCGTATTGAGGGGGGAATTTTTCAAGATAGTCCCCATACACCGTAAGCTCAACGGACTGGTCTTTTTCAATAAAATTCAAGCCATACGACAGGGCCATTTCCCCCAAGCGGTGATGGTGGCCATAGCTTTCGCCATCCGTGGCGATATGCACAAGCTGTGGATCGTCTTCGTCTTTAAACTGCCCCAGCAGGCGTGAGGCAAAGCCTTCGCCATTGTTGAGTAACCCCTCAAAAGCTACTGCCTGCGATGCCGATGCATCATAAAAGAACAAGGCTATGCTTTTTCCTGAAGGTAAATTGCAGATATATGAATTCCGGGAATTGATCTTTGCACCCGTTCCGTCCTTCCATTCCGTATCACCAATTTTCCTATACCTTTTGGCCTGGTATGGAGAAAGTATCGTAAACTTAATATTATGTGCCGCCAGTACTTCGAGCGTTTCCGTGTTTGCTGCAGTTTCTCCCAGCCACATGCCTTCGGGGTCACGGCCGAACCTCGACCTGAAATCCTCAATGCCCCAAATCACCTGGGTTTCCTTGTCCCTTTGGTTTGCCAGTGGCATGATCATGTGATTGTAAGCCTGGGCCAAT
This sequence comes from Fulvivirga kasyanovii, assembly GCF_009711405.1. Lineage (GTDB taxonomy): Bacteria > Bacteroidota > Bacteroidia > Cytophagales > Cyclobacteriaceae > Fulvivirga > Fulvivirga kasyanovii. Next base: position 35,452 of record NZ_SMLW01000656.1, read on the forward strand.
GCTGAGCCATGCCCCGAGAAGTGTTCCAAACTCTCCTTATCGGCTTGCAGGATAGCTGCATAGGTTTCCGGGGCTTCAATCTCCATCCATGCGAGAAGTGTCGGGCCCATATTGAAGCTCATCCAGGCGTAGTTGTTAATGATATCTACAACCTTGCCTTCTTCATTCAATATCCTCGATGCAGAGTTTCTTGCATAGCACTCGGCATTTATCCTGTGGTTCCAGTCGTGGTAAGGATAAGCCGAATCTTGTATTTCCACTTTGTTCAGCCATGGGTTTTCCCTGGGGGGCTGATAGAAGTGGCCATGTATACACAGGTATTTTTTTATATCACTCATTAATTTATGAATTTTCGCTTTTGTAGAGTACCATAGATTCCGGGGCTACTTCAATTTCTTCTCCTTTTTGCAGAATGGTTTTACCCGGGCAGCCCTTTCCTCTCCAGCGCTCATCTGATGACGAGCATATCTTGTACCATCTCTCCAGAAAGGCAGGCATGTTGATATGTTGTGTTTCCTTACTAAAGTTAAGCACTAACAGCAAGATACCAATGCCCGGGCTGGCATCTTTTGATCTCACAATCAGTAGTTTTTGCTGCTCGTGAACTTCCGTATCCACATGCCTTTCGAAGAAGGCAGAAAACATGCCCTGCTTGCGTAGCGATATCATGTATTGATAGTAAGTGAACAATGCTTTTTGCTCAGGATCCTGATGGAAATCCCATTTTAATTTTGAGCGATTATAAGTTTCTTCGGCCTGAGGATCAGGCACCTGACCTTTCCATTTAAATGCCTTGAATTCGTTGGAGCGTCCCTTTCTCACGGCTTCTACCAGGTCTGGGTCTCCGTGGCTGATAAAGTATAGAAAAGGATGGCGTTCTGCATATTCTTCCCCCATAAAAAGCATGGGGATGTATGGGGATATGAGCATGGTACCAGCCATCAGCTTTAGCATTTCAAATGAGACCAGCTCTACCGGCCTTTCCCCTAGCATTCTGTTGCCCACCTGGTCATGGTTTTGGATGCATACCACAAACCGGCTCGATGCCATAGCCTGGGGATTGCTCCCCACGGTCCTTTTCCTGAATGGGGAATAAATTCCGTCATAAATGAATCCTTGCCTGAAGGCTTTAGCCAAGTGCTCCACTTTACCGTAGTCCTGGTAATAACCGTTGTATTCTCCGGTAGCCAGCGTGTGTACGGCATGATGGAAATCATCGGTCCACTGAGCATCAAGCCCATAGCCTCCTTTTTCATAAGGCTCCATAATTTTCACATCATTAAGCTCACTTTCGGCTATCAAGAAGTACCGTTTTCTGTTTTTTATCTGGAGCTCATCAATGCTCTGGCGCAGCTCTTTCAGGAAGTGGTAAGCCCCGTGGTCAATGATAGCATGGACAGCATCCAGCCTTAAGCCGTCAATGTGGTAATCATCCAGCCACATGAGTGCATTCCTTAGAAAGTATGCCCTTACATGGTCACTATAGGCATCATCGAAATTTAAAGCCTTGCCCCATGGCGTGGAGTGCTTGCCTGTAAAATACGGGCCATATTCTGCGAGATAATTGCCCTCCGGCCCCATATGGTTATACACAACATCAAGAATTACCGCAATATTTTTCTGGTGGCAGGCATCAACCAGTTTTTTCAACCCCTCACTACCTCCGTAAGTGTCTTGCACAGCATAAGGATAAACCCCATCGTACCCCCAGTTCCTACCTCCCGGGAATTGTGCAATGGGCATGATCTCAATGGCATTCACTCCAAGGGTCAGGAGATGGTCAAGTCTGGAAATGGCCGATTCAAATGTACCCTCGGGTGTGAAGGTACCGATGTGAAGCTCATAAATGATGAGGTCCTTTAAGGCTATTCCTTCCCATTCCGAATCGCCCCAGACATAATCATGTTCATCAACTACCGCCGACCAGGAATGTACACCATCGGGCTGCGCTTTTGATGACGGATCGGGGTATGCTGCCTTTCCATCAAGAATGAACCTGTATTTGGTTCCTGCTTTAACGCCAGGTATCTCTTTGCTCCAGTAACCGAACTCATCCTTTTTCAGCGGGGTAGTTGCAAGGCCTGAATCTTCAAACTCTATATCCACCGTTTTCCGGAATGGAGCCCAGACTGTAAACAAACAGCTATGGCCTGTTAGCATTGCCCCTGTTGATTTTATCATGGCTTCGTTTTTTGCTTCTTCCAATTTAGTGATTGCACTGCCCTGTCAA
>NZ_SMLW01000509.1:0-5044 GCF_009711405.1 Fulvivirga kasyanovii
AAATACCTGTGTGTAATATATTCAACTGGTAAAGTGCATTACCTGCCCCAAAGAGCTTCTTTAAATTAATTGTAACAAACTGATAGATAGTTGTTTGTAATATTTGTCGGAGGTGGCATGAAATTGTTGCGTCCCATTAGCATAACAAACTTCACACTTAAACCAACCAGTTATGTTTTACCATATTAAAGACCTACAATTCAATGCACGAGTTTCTAAGCCCGATCCCCGGTTTGCGAGGCTGCTTCTGGAGCAGTTTGGAGGCCCCAATGGGGAATTGAAGGCAGCCATGCAATACTTTGTACAGGCGTTTGCGGCAAGGCAGCCATTTCCAAAAGAGTATGATTTGTTGATGGATATAGCTACTGAAGAATTTAGCCACCTTGAAATAGTAGGAGCAACTATCCAGATGCTGCTCAACGGTGTAAATGGCGAGCTGAAAGATGTTGCTGACAAATCTGAAATTATGCAGTTACTCGACGGTCAGGATGCAAAAGAGAATATGATCCACCAGTCTATGACCAACCCGCAGTTTTTGAATTTAAGCGGAGGCAGCCCTACGTTAACTGATAGCAATGGAAACCCATGGCACGGCTCCTATGTAACTGCAAACGGTGATCTTACGGTGGATCTGCGATCTAATATTGCAGCAGAATCACGGGCAAAAATAGTGTATGAATATTTGATGCAGTTCACTGATGACAAATACGTCAAAGAAACGCTACAGTTTTTGATGACCCGCGAAATAGCCCATTTTCAGATGTTTGAAGCGGCACTGAATAATATTCAGCCAAATTTCCCTCCCGGTGTACAACAGGGAAGCCCGCGCTACAGCAATAAATACTTCAACATGTCTAACGGTTCCAGTTTCAGAGGCCCGTGGAATGAAGGGGTATCACCGGAGCAAGGCGAAACCTGGGAGTATATAGAAAACCCTGTTGAGCATGTGTTGCGGACCAATGGCATGCTGGATGAGGAAATCGTAGGCACCACAAGAACTATGGAAAGTGCAAAGGAGAAAACCGAAGAAATAAGCAAGAAGAGATCGGAGCATATTAAAAATGCTGTACCCAAAGGAGAAAACCAATGGAGTAAATATGAACATCACGAGCACGTAAAATAAGTTATGGCAACAACACAGGATGAAGCTAAGAAAATAAGGATTGAATATTATACCGACCCGCTTTGCTGCTGGAGTTGGTCTTTTGAGCCCCAATGGAGGAAACTCAGGTATGAATATTCGGACAGCATCAGTTGGAGATATGTAATGGGAGGAATGTTGACCGATTGGAATACGTATAATGACACTGTCAATACCATTAACAAACCTGCTCAAATGGGGCCTTTGTGGAAAGAAGCGCGGCATGTTTCCGGCATGCCTATCAATGACAGGATCTGGGTGGAGCACCCACCCAGATCTTCCTATCCCGCATGTCTGGCGGTAAAGGCTGCCGAGTTACAGGGAATAACCGCGGGAGATCGATTATTACGTAAGATCAGGGAGGCTGTTATGCTGAGAATGATGGATGTTTCTGATAAACAGGTGCTACTGCAGGTTGCTCACGAGTTAACGGAGGAGTGCCCTGATGTGCTGAATTATGCCCAGTTTGAACGAGACCTTTCATCTAAAAGATCGATTAATCTGCTAAAGGCAGACCTGCGCAAGGTGAGAGCACGCGGCATTTCGCGTTATCCGTCGCTGGTGTTTCGTAAAAAAGGAAAAAGAGGTATAATTATCACGGGCTACAGGCCTTACCATGTACTGGTGGAAGCTATACGTAAAATACAGTCGGATATTATGCCTACTCATAGCATCAGGCTGCAAGATTATAAGAAGCAGTGGGGCAACCTTACTCCACGTGAAATGGCAGAGGTTGACGCGGCCGTAAAGTATTAAATACTATGATAAAAGCTATAAAAATCCTTTCTGCTGCAATTTTGGGCACGAGTGCAATGACGGCATTCAGCTATGCTATGGCAGCTAAAAAACAAGAGAAGTTTGAAGAGCCGGTATTGTTAAATAAGCTGATCAGGAGAATAATGCCGGTGAACAAGCTTAAACCTGATAACGAGGGCCTGCCAGGCTGGATGTTGCATTATGGTGTTGGGTTGCTGTTTTCAGCAGCCTTTGACCAGGTTTGGAGGAAAGGAAAGGTAAAGCCTGACTTACCAAATGCTCTATGGCTAGGTGGTTTAGCGGGTTTGATAGGTATCGGTACTTGGAAAAGTACCTATAAAGTTCACCCCAACCCGCCTGAGGATATTGATCTGAAATCATACTACGGCCAGCTTATTGTAGCGCATTTGATCTTCGGGGCTACTGCTGCGTTCGGTTATCGCCTGATACAGAAACCAACGGATCATTCAGGCAGCACGAATGATAGCAGGATGAATACTAAGAAAGGCAACACCCTCCTGGATGAGCCTGAGCGGGAGGGTGCCTTAATCACGGATTAAAAGTAGTAGTTGATCACAATGATCTGATCAAAAGAAAATTGATTGATGAGGTTAAGGTCCAGCCTGTTACCGTCCTTCGAGATTTTTGTCCCTTCGTTGGATGTCGAAAGGGTCTCCCAGTCCTTGCTAAATACCACATTGGCCAGGTTAGTCTCAAAGGAGAACCTGGGACTGATAAAGTAATAGATTCCAAGGCGAGCGCTCAAACTTATTTCATTAGACTTGGTTTTTGACGTGGCCACGAGGCTGCCATTTGTGGTTTTTTCCTCATTACGTTCTCTATTGTATCCAAGGGCAGGAGATAGGTATGCTCCGAATTTCTCACTTATGGGCCAAAATTTCTTCAAGAAAAGACTTCCTCCTATGCGAAAACCATCTTCTGTTGTTGTTTGGAGATCTCCAGGTGTTCCCCGCTCCCTTTCCAGATCTGAACTCGATAAATGCAAACCTACACCTACAGCCATACCGTCCTTGATAAATTTTCCGGAATAAGGAGAGATCGAAAACCTGGTGTAATCATACTCCTGAATATTAACGTTGCTTTCATCCCAGGAGTCATCTCTGGTAGAAAAACCAATACCCCCTCCAATAAAGTAATTACCCTTTTTCAGCCGTTCCTGACTGTGCAGATCAAATTGAGTTAAAATAGTTAGTAAAATAGAAACTAACATAGCTTTGTTTTTCATAGTATAGTGTTTTAGGTTAAAACTTGTACTATAGCAATAATTAAACCATGTTATATAATATGTGTTATTAAATTTGCAATCCGTTGATAATCAGTTGAAAATATCAAAATTAGCCATCAGGAAGCTTAGTATTAATACACTGTTCGCGGTTTATTTTTATGCAGTTTATTATTGTAATGAGCAACTAGGTAATCTTCATCTTGATACAAGATAGTTCCCCGCAGGTCTTTCGAAGAGGACTTGCGCAATACCAGTGCTGAATTATCATTTTAGAAGTAGTCACTAATCAGACCAACAGGTATTTATCCCTCCTTTATCAGCCGAATCAATTAAAAAGGTCAAGCTGGCCACCAGGAGGCTTGGCTTTTCCGAATACAGTCCTGCCTCCATACTTATGGGAATCATTGCGTTCTTTTTGTATGATTTTTTCAAACCGCTCCGGCGAAGGCCTAAATCCTTTTTCCAGTTTCATGGATAGTTCGTGCAGACTTTTAATGGCTTTTTGCTTATCAGTGTGCCCAATTTTGGCTTTTTCGACTGAAGTTTTTAGCACATGTATGGTCTGATCGTAGACTTTAGTGGGAACAGGGAAGGGGTGACCGTCCTTGCCACCATGCGCAAAACTATAGCGGGCAGGGTCTGAAAATCTTGAGGGTGTGCCATGAATAACTTCGCTGACCAGCGTCAGCGACTGCAAAGTTCGTGGTCCAAGGCCGTTGATCATCAGCAGGTCATCAAAGGAAGTTACCTCACCACTATTGGCCAGAGCCAGCACACTCCCTAACCTTTTCAGGTTTACATCACTGGCTTTGACCTCGTGGTGGCGTGGAAGTATGATCTTCCTGATTTCTCGCATCATCACATCAGAGGGTTCCTTTGAAATGGTAAGTATGCCTGCTTTGGTTTTGGAAGCCTCTTTGGCAGTTAAATTCAATATCTGGCCTTTATTGATGCCACATACACCCGTATGAGGTTCTTCGGAAAATGAGCGTACCTGCGAAGAGTGCCAGTGATACCTTCTCGCCATGCCATTGCCATCGTTCATGCCTTGTTGTATCACTGCCCACTCACCTTCGTTTGTTACCACAAAAGAGTGAAGGTAAAGCTGATAGCCGTCCTGAATGGCTGTATTGTCTATTTTTGCACTCAGCTTGCTGTTTTTTACCATCTCATCACCATTGAAACCCACCTTTCCTGCTAATTGTATCAGCTCATCAGGTGTTTTACGGGAATGCTTGCCTCTGCCTCCGCAGACATATATGCCCAGCTCCGAGGCCATTGGATTCAGGCTTTTTTTGAGGGCACCCATTACTGAGGTGGTAATACCGGAGGAGTGCCAGTCCATGCCAAGTACGCAGCCGAAGGACTGAAACCACATCGGGTCACTCAGCCTCGTCAGGAATTCGGATTTACCATACTCAAGGACTATGGCTTCCGTAATAGCCCCTCCCAGGGTAGCCATACGCTCAGCCAGCCAATAGGGCACTTTGCCGCCGTGTAGTGGTAGATCTGCATGTCCTGATCGTTTCATTTTGCTAAAATACTAAAAATATTAGTAATTCAATTTGTGTTTCTTAAGATTTCATTGACAACCCAGTTTTGGGCAATGGCATGGAGCAGATTACTTCTTTCACCTGTTTCGTCAACTGACTTCATCGGTTGCTGGTTAAAAGATGTACCTCTCCGGAATTATAGTTTAATCTGCCTTTGAATCTTTGCTACCGGGCAAATGAACTTAATTACCAAGGGTTTGGTTCTTGGGCTTGGCGCCCTGCGCGAGGATCAGACATATCATTGATCAAAATATAAATATCAATAACTGTAGCCACAATCCGATATAATAAGGATAACTTTGCGGCTTATTAAAATAATATCAATTGACAAATTTTTCAGATTTAGGA
>NZ_SMLW01000509.1:5278-14853 GCF_009711405.1 Fulvivirga kasyanovii
ACTCCAACCAAAATTCAGCAGAAAGCCATTCCCATACTTATTAACGAAGCTTCCAGGGACTTTATCGGTCTGGCCCAGACGGGAACCGGTAAAACAGCCGCCTTTGGGCTTCCCTTGCTTGATGCCATAGATGTTGATACCAAAGGTACCCAGGCCCTGGTTCTGGCTCCTACAAGAGAGCTGGGCCAGCAGATTGCCCAGCAGATCCAGGCGTTTTCCAAATACCTCAAGGGGGTTCGTGTTCAGGTAGTGTATGGTGGTGCCGCCATTATGCCGCAGATGAAAGCTTTAAAAAATACGCCTCACATTATCATTGCCACTCCCGGCAGGTTGCTCGATCTTATTAAGAGAAAGGCTATTAACCTCAGTAATGTTAAACATGTGGTATTTGATGAGGCCGATGAGATGCTCAATATGGGCTTCCGTGACGATATAGATGATATACTTTCACATACTCAGGGAAATAAATCCACCTGGTTGTTTTCTGCCACCATGGCGGGCGAGATCAGGGATATCGTGAACAAGTATATGGATAACCCCAGTGAAGTAAAGATAGACAGTGGAACGCTGGTAAACCAGAATATCGATCATCAGTACTTTGTAACGAAGGCTAAAGACAAAGCCGATTTACTGGAGAGGATCATTGAACTGGAGCCGGATATGCGTGGTATTGTGTTTTGCAGAACAAAGCGTGATACTCAGGAGCTGGCGCAGCAGCTACAGTCGCGCGGCTTACCGGTAGATGCCATACACGGAGACCTTTCGCAAAGCCAGAGGGATCAGGTGATGAAGCGTTTCAAAAATCATTCTTTGGAGTTTTTGATCGCAACAGATGTTGCAGCGCGAGGAATTGACGTAAATGATCTGACACACGTGATTCATCACTCCATACCTGACGACCTGGAGTATTATACTCACAGAAGTGGCCGGACCGGCAGGGCAGGGAAGAAGGGGATCTCACTGGCGATTGTTACCTCATCAGAACAGCGCAAGTTAAAATCTCTGGAAAGAAGACTAAAGCTTAACTTTACTCCTTACAAATTGCCCAGTGCAGTTAAGGTGCAAAATGAGAAGTTGCAGACCTGGGCAAATAACATGGTGCAGCTTGATATAGACAATGATGCCATACAGGCTCATAAAGAGGATGTAGAGGCAATTTTTGCAGAGCTGTCCAAATCAGAATTGATAGATAAGCTACTGATGAGCCAGCTCAAAAATATGGGGATCAGTACTGATGGCCCTGAGTTTGAGCAGGAATTTGAGGATGGTGGCCGAGGCAGCCGAGGCAAGTCTGAAAGAAAAGTTTCGTCAGGCGGTCGTTATGAGAGGTTCTTCATCAATGTAGGAGCTATTGACGGCTATGATAAAAAAGAACTTATTGACCTGGTAACAGAAACCGCAGGTATCCCGAGAAAAGCCGTGGGGCCTATTACCATGGAAGAGCGCAGGGCCTACTTTGAAGTAGAAACTGAGGTTTCCGGTGTAGTGGAATCCCGCTTTAAAGGTATGCAACTGGATGGTCGTGATATTCGTGTGAATAATGCCATAACCGGCGGCAAAAGGAATTCCAGAAGTAGTAAGAGGCTTCATGACCATAAGTCTAAAAGAACAGACCGCTTTGGCAGGAAGGGTAAAAGAAAAAGATAGCAAACAGGTTACAGCCACTTTTTAAACTCTACATAGAAAGTGGCTCCCTTTCCCTCCTCACTTTCACAACGGATACTTCCCTTCATCGCTTCAACATATTTCTTTACTATTGAAAGGCCCAGACCGGTTGATTCTTCCCCCGCAGTAGGTTTGGCCGTAAGCTTCTGATAAGGCATAAACAACTTTTTCATGTCCTTTTCATTGATTCCCGGTCCCTGGTCGCTTACCATCACACATACACTTTTCTCTTTCTCCGTCATATTGATACTTATAGAGGTACCTGTAGGGGAAAATTTCAGGGCATTGGAGATGAGGTTTTCGAAAACCTGGATGGTGTAGTTGTTGTCCACATTTACAAAAACGTCAGGGCCCGGCTCTATCAAAAGCTCTATGTTCTTTTCATCAGCAGATAGTTGGAAATTGTTCTTTAACTCGTTCAGCAACCGCCGGAGGCTTACCTTTTCGTTCTTAATATCTATTTCCTTGGCCTCAATAGCGTTTACATCCAGTATCCTGCTGATCATTTCCCCCAATCTTTCAGTGCTTTCCAGTACTTTGTTTACATACTGGCCCTGTTCTTCCGATTTGTCCCGGGTGGTGAGTTTAATCAGGTTGACCATTCCCTTGATCTGGTTCAGCGGGCTGCGCAGGTCATGGGCCACAATTTTGATGAGGTGGTTCTTCTCCTCGTTCCGGGCTATGAGTTCATTGTTATACTCCTTCAGCACTTCCTGTTGGGCTTCGATTTCCTGCGTCCTCTCGTCCACGAGCTGCTCCAGGTTATTATACAGCATGGCATTGTCGAGGCTAACCGCTATTTGGCCAGAAAGCAGTTTGAGCATATCCAGGCGCTTGGGAGTAAACGCACCCACTACAAGGTTGTTTTCCAGGTATATGATCCCGATTAGCTCATTTTGAACCAGTATAGGTGAGCAGAGAATGGACTTTAGTTCCGACTTTTGAACGTACGGGTCATTGGCAAAGCGGTTGTCAGCATTAATGTTGTCAATAATAACAGTTTCTTTAATCCTGGCAGTATATTGTATAATGGACTGTGGCAGGTCTTCAAACTCATCTGCTTTTGTGTCTTCGAATATCCTGATTTTCTCATCGCTGGCCGTGCCCATAGCGCTTACGAATATATCGTTGTCCTTTTTTTGCAAGAGGAAGCCCTTTTCAGCTCCTGCATTTTCGATAACGATCCTTAGCAGCTTATCCAGTACCTTCACCAGCTTGATCTCACTGGCAATGGCAGTTGATGCCTTGAGTATGGTGGAAAGCTCCAGGGTGGAATAGTTGCTGGTAGAGTTTGAAGAAAATGATGCCGTATTTTTACTTTTTCCGCCCAGCAGGTTAATATCTACAATAGGGTAGAGCCTTGAAATTTCTTCTGCCTTTGCCGTTGCTCCCCAGTTAAGGTAGTTTTCATAAGCTTTGCGCAGATAAATCTCATAAGGGAATTTATCGGGCTCGGAAGCATAGAAGCTCCCGGCAAGCTCATAGCACAGGGCTTCATCATTCAGGTAATTATTCGCTGATGCACAGGAAATGGCCTTGTCATAAAACAAGCGGGCCTTATCCTGCTTGCCAGATGTCCTGTACTTTTCGGCCAGCAGCAGGTAGTATTTGTGTTCAAAGTTCATGGGGGCATGCTTTGACCATTTTTTCATCTTCTTTATACTATCATTTCCTTTTCTTATGGCCCTTGTTCTGTCTGAGCCCTTCAGGTCGGGCAGGCAGGCAAAAAGTACCAGCGCTTTGTAGAAATGATAGAGCGGAAGGATGATGGTGCCCACCACTAATTCCAGTTTGCTTTCCAGGCTTTCCGCATATTCCCGTGCTTTTTCATAGTCCTTAAACATGTATGCGAGTACCATGCCGTGATATCGGGCATGGAACAAGGCCGAAGGGTTGTTCTTTTTGAAATCCTCTGTTAATACGGTTTCACTGTCAAAAGCTTCTCCGCTCAATATGGCAGGGTTTTTACTTTTTCCGGTCAGGTTGAGCGCTGCCTGACGGAATATTTCGTTTTGGTGAAAAAGCAGCTCCTGATTGAGATGAAGTATTTTTTTGCTTTGAGCACTCATTTCTTCATTGAGCCTCAAAAGGTTCTTGCCCGTAAAATAGCCATGGAATGACCGCACCATTAATGCTGATGCCGCGAACTCATGATCACCGGATTCCATGCCGTAGTGATATGTGTCCAGAAGCGGGTCAAGGGTAAGGTTGAGGTGGTTTTTCCAGTGGTGAACAAAGCAGTGGTAAACGAGGTGTGTCTTGGCCTTTACCCTTTCCGCCTTAAACTTTTTCAACAGCGTCATCGCCAGCTCACCAAACTTATAGCCGTCTTTCAGGTTGCCCAGCACACCGGAAAGAATAATACTATAACCGGCATAATTGGGGATAGACTCGATGGAATTACCATATTTGATAGAAATGCGGATCATCCTGAAAATCATCAAAGGCAACAGTTCCGGCGTAGTCCTGGAGATAGCCGAGCCAATACTGGCCATAATGTTCATCGCCGCTTTTTTATGCGGGTCAGTCATTGCCGGAAGCTGCTCCAGCCGGTGAATGCCGGTGCGTTTCAGCAGGAGAGAGGTCTTTACCAGTTCCTTGGCAATCAGCGCTTTACCGGGCTTTGCAGGCAGGTCTTCTCCAAGCTGGCTTAAAGTGCTTAGTGCCAGTTCAATAGCCTTGAAGGGTTGGTTCTGGGCAATGCAGGCTTCAATCCTGATTTTTAAGGCTTTGATCTGGTCAAGTATAGACCTGGCATTGCGGGTTACTTTTTCTATATGGCTATCCGCTTCATCAAACTTGCCAGCCAAAAAGCTGGCCTCTGCGGCGCCAGTGTGCACGGCCAGTGCCAGATCGTAATAGTGCGTCCAGATGTCTTCTTTGCTGTATCTGAGGGCTGCTCCATAATACTCAAGTGCATTGGGGTAGGCCGCGGATGCTTTAGCAAGGTTGCCTGCTTCAAAATTCAGCCGTGTCAGCTCATAGATCTCGTTTTGGTCAGTATCTTTTCCCACACCACTGTTCAGATGGTAGGCAATGTCGAATATGAGCCGGTCCGTATGGCTATGATTACTTTTAGAAGCCAGGTACTTTCCTATCCTCCAGTGTATCTGTTTTCGATTCTGTTCAGCAATAGAAGAATAAACAGACTGAACAATACGGTCATGGACGAAGGTATACCGGCTGTCCATCTGGTGGGCCGGCTTTTCTTTTACAGGCGAAGGTGAAATAAGCTCCTGAATTAAACCCAGCCTCACCGCCGGGTAGAGGGCGTGCTTGATATCCTCAGGAGGCCGGCTATGCAGGTGTGCTAGCATGCTCAGGTCAAATTGATCGCTAAAGCAGGCTGCGGATTCCAGTACGCTGCGGCAATCAGGATCAAGGTTTTCAATTCTTTTGGTCAGCAACTGAATGACATTGTCAGTTACCTGTAGCGAATTGATCCTGTCCATATCCCACTGCCATTGCTGATCCGCACGGTCAAACCATAGCAACTTCTCATCATAGATAGTTTGCAGGAACTGGTGTGCAAAGAACGCATTGCCCTGCGTTTTTGAAAATGTGACCTCGGCCAGTTCTATGACATCCCTTTGCTTGCAGCCCAAAGCATCACCTATAAGTTCGCTCAACTGGTGGATCGAAAGGCCTTCAATGGACAGGAATTGGGCGTTGGCATCAGGAAGCTGGTGGTCGCTTAGATCGTTAGACCTGTAGGTGCCAATAATCAGTACATGGGAAACTGCGGTATCTGAAGTAATGGTTTTCAACAGGGCAATAGAAGCCGGGTCAGCCCATTGCAAGTCATCAATGACCCACACCAGCGGGTGCTCGGCTGTGGCAATGCCATTAATAAACTGCTTAAATATATAATTGAAGCGGTTTTTAGTTTCCTCCGGATCCAGGTCCGTTATTTCCGGCTGGGCACCGATGATGAGTTCGAGGTCGGGTATTACATCAGTTAGCAGGCGTCCCTCATCACTTACAGCAGCCAGTATTTTTTGTTTCCACCCTTTAAGCTGTTGCTCGCTTTGTGTTAAAAGGTTGTTGGTAAGTACTTTTAGTGCCTGCACAAGGGCGTGGTATGGTTTATCGTGATGAAGCTGGTTAAACTTACCGAAAATGAAATTGCCCCCGCGCTCAATTACACTGTTTCTTAGCTCAAAGGCAAGAGTGGTTTTCCCGGAGCCGGCACTCCCGGAAATCAAAACTGTTTCCCGGTCACCCTGGCACACCTTCTCAAAAGCTGATTGGAGGAACATCAACTCCTTATCGCGTCCGTATACTTTCTGGATAATACGCAGAGTATCAGAGTAGTCGTTTTCCCCGATTTTGAAATTACTTATGGTGCCTTTGGTCTTAAGCTGTTCAAGGCATAATTTGAGGTCATGTTTAAGACCTCTGGCCGATTGGTACCTGTCATCGGCATTTTTGGCCAAAAGCTTGTCGACAATATGCGACAATACCGAAGGAATGGCCGGATTTTTTTCAATAACTGCAGGCGGTACTACTGCCAGGTGCGAGTGGACCAGTTTCATCGGGTCATTGTCAGCAAAAGGAAGACTGCCGGTTAACCATTCATGAAACAGTATCCCAAGCGAATATAGGTCCGACCTTTTATCTATTACCCGGTTTACGCGTCCGGTCTGCTCGGGTGAAAGGTGCGAAATGGTACCTTCCAGATGCTCTATATTGGTGTTTAATGGTGTTTGTTGTCTGAATTTTGTGGCAATACCAAAGTCTATGACCTTAATCTCAAGGTCGGTATTTACCAGTATGTTATGCCCGTTGATATCTTTATGAATAACATCATGTTCATGAATGTAGCCAATAGTCCTGCATATTTTAATAGCTACCTCGAGGAATACTTCCAGGTCCGGAGACTGGTTGGCTATAAAATCCTTTAAAGTTATACCCTCAAAATATTCAAGTACCAGTGCAGGCCTGTGGTTGACCTCAATTTTTTTAACAGGCTTCCTTACCCCATCGATATTGATCTGCGAGAGGAAGTCGTACTCATTGATCAACTGGTTTTCCGCGGCGTATGAATTGTTGTCCTTTTTATAAATTTTTATGATTACAGGCCCGCCAAATTCACTTTGCTCATTTAAATAAATCAGTGAACTACCACCTTCGGCTATCTTTTTTGATTTATTTAGAACATGCTCCATATCTGCACGCCAATATAGCTAAAATAGAATTCACATCATGCTTTTTTCAGTTTGAATGATGCAACATATAACACATTGAGAATAAACACCACAATAGTCAATAGCTGTAGAAAATACATCTGCGGATAGTGCAGAAATACGAAGATGCTCATCAGGGCATTTCCTACCATCTTGCACCAGGCCGCAGTGAATGAATAACCCTCACGGAAGTTGCTGGACAAATAAAATATGGCATAAAGTGAAGCCATAATCACGGTGATGATGTAGGCTGAAGTGGCACCCATAGAGGTATCATACCCTTCCACGATAAAAAGGTAAAATCCGATAGTCCATAAAATAACACTGGCAATCTCAATGGGGCGGAAGTATTTGATGAGTACCGGTGTTGAGAGTTGCTTGTGTCCGTATTTCAGTACCTGATAAAAAATTAAAAGATCCATGAAGAACCATACCCGTAAGCCCCAGACAAAAAGCAGGCCCAGATCGGTGGTGACCAGAAAGGCCCAGGTAAATTCCCACGCCAGGTTAGAGGCTGCCGCTGGTACCGGCATCTCAACAAACTTGTCTTTAAAGCCATTGCGGATTATGATAAAATACACAACGACCCAGAAAATGGTACCTACCAGTACCAGTGCCAGCTCGGCTACGGTATAGTCGCAAACATTGATGATGGAACTCAGGCCGGGATATTCCTGGCATAGATTATGGCTGTTAAACATATTGTAAGGTTAGTTTATGGGGCAATATTATAAGCAATGATGGCACTTAAAAGTATCCATAAGCCCTGGATAATACCAGGCACGATGGCAAAAGCCAGCTTTTTGGATTGTGTCCACCGTACGAGAAATGGCAGTGCAGCCGAAAGTAAAGCCTCGCAAATGATGATGTAGTATGGTGCGCTGAATATCATGGAGCAATCTTTATAGTACCACCAATTGGCACTTTTGGCCAGGTGCTCATAGAGCGGAATATAAAGGCCGCCTGATAATGAAATGACTATGGCTGCCACCCAAATGCCTTTCCAGCGGGTTAGCAATAAAGCATAATAGCCTAGCTGTGTTAAAGCTATCGTCCATGAAATGGGCATATAAGAGGGGGATGTCCAGATCATGCTTTCACCCGGAGGATAAACCAATGTACCGATGGTAGTAACGGAATAATGATCAGCCAAAAGCTCCAGTACACCCGCTACAAAGCCGAACAGCAGCAGCTTTTGCAAAACCATATTTTTCGTGTATAGCGCATACGCTACATATACTACGAATGAACCTAAAGTGATGATATAAACAGAAGTGGTACCCGCGTGTGTTAAAGAACTGATAACAGACCAAAGTACCATGATGGTTTGAGTAATAACTATAAACCAGGTGGTTTTCTTATTCATTATGTACGTTATTTATATAATGGAATCGGTTTTCTTTTGAATGACCAGCCGTTTTCCGAAGACAGTTGGGGTAAGTATGATCGTGTCTTCCCATTTTTCATGGAGCTTCCAGTCCTTTTGCAGGGAAGGAGGGATGTAAAAACGAACATTTTTATGGTCATTGTAATGCAGCAGGAATCCCTGGAGCAGCTTTCTGTTGATCAACCCACTGATCAGGCGGATCACCACGGAGTGCTCATCCAGCCGGTTCGATTCGATGACAAAAAGAGTGCAGATCTTAAACACTATACGGCTTCTTACATCATGCTCTCCATGCACTCCCAATGCCTGGCCCAGGTCTTTATTAATGGCCTTTGATATATCCTGTACAAAATACCAGATCATATATTCAGGCACTTCATCGAAGGCAGTTCCCGGCAGTATATGTTTTAAAAAGTTAATACATGACCGTGTCAGCTCCTTGCCATGATCTGATTCTTCGGCCTGATGCTTCATAATAGTCACACCCAGATCCCAGCCCTCTTCAAAAGTGTCCGGCAGAAATGCTTCGTCTATACCCATGAGGTAGCCGATCACCTTCCAGCAGTGCATGTAGCCGGATATTTGTTTATCGGAAAGGTTAATGCCCAATTGCTTGAGTCCTTGCAACACCAACGGGCCAAATGACATGAGCGTACCGGCCATATCCTCCTGGTTGATCGGTTTGCCATAGTAGTCTGTATCCCAGCCTTTGGGGTTAAATTTTTCATGTAGCAGGAAATACCTGATCGAAGCATGTATGAGCCTTACCTTCTGGATAGTAACAATGCCGTTGCCTTCCGGTGACATGCCATTGGGGGAAAGCGCATTCATAATCATCTGCGCTGTTTCCATAAGCCGGCGTGCCAGAGGGTCAATGGACCCGCTTCTCTCTGTAAGGCGGCCCGTCATGTAAAGTACTTTGGCCCCTTTGCTACAGGCATAGCACAGCGGTAGCGACTTTACATTAAGTATCATCGAAATCTCAGGGCCATAGAGCGTAAAGACCTCCTCACCGACTTTCATCAGCGCGGGATTAGTCCATGACGGCAGGTGCCTGGTTTCTTCAAAGTATCTGGTGACCACTTCGCTTACCTCTTTGGGCAAGGATGAAAAAGTTTCGGTATTAAAACTTGAATTTCTTACAAGATGGGTGAAGACTTCATTGATCTTTTCTTCATATCCCGATTCTATGATAGTAGTTACTACTTTGTCGGCTATCGGGTCGGCCTCAAATCGCTTGCTTTCCAGAAAGTCATCCGACCATTTTGTGCTATGGGGCATTTAAATATGTGTTGTTAAATCAGGCGACCAATATAGTAGATTATAAAATATGGAGA
>NZ_SMLW01000500.1 GCF_009711405.1 Fulvivirga kasyanovii
TGGTCAAAGGTGCCGATTTTCTGGTAGAGGGTGCTTCGTCCATAGCCGTGAAATTTAACATTTCCCAAATGATCATTGGTCTGACCATAGTTTCGTTTGGTACATCTCTTCCCGAGCTGCTGGTTAATATCACTGCCAGTTTTAAAGGCAACCCTGAGATAGCCATTGGAAATATTTTTGGAAGCAACATTGCCAATATACTTTTGATCCTCGGTGTAAGTGCGCTCATCAGGCCTTTGCCCATTACCAGGAATATTTACTTTTCAGAAATCCCATTTTCACTTATCGCAACACTTTTGGTAGGCTTTTTGGCCAATGCTGCGCTGTTTTCAGATATTAACTCACTAACGCTAAGCAGACTGGACGGAATTATTTTGCTGGCATTTTTCTCGCTGTTTATAGGCTATATTTATGCTGTACACCGCAATAACCTGGAGGCCTCAGCGCCTGAGGAGGAATATGTTTCCAGGGACTCTATTCCAAAATCCCTGGGTCTTATTGCCATAGGATTAGTGGGGCTCTACTTTGGTGGTGAGTGGGTGGTAAACGGTGCAGTAAAAATAGCTGGACAAATGGGGCTGAGCCAAACCTTCATAGGGCTTACGGTTATTGCCATAGGCACCTCCTTACCAGAGCTCTTTACCTCGGCTATGGCAGCTTATAAAGGCAATACAGATATAGCCGTTGGCAATGTGGTGGGTTCCAATATTTTTAACCTGCTTTGGATACTGGGAGTGAGTGCCCTCATTAGGCCTCTGCCCTTTGATATTGCCAGCAATACAGATATTATTATGATCATTATTTCCAGTGCCTTACTGCTTTTTGCGGTAGCCGTTGGCAAAGGGGCGAGAATTGTCAGGTGGGAAGGCATACTGTTTATATTGGTATATCTGGCATACCTCTGGTACCTGGTGCAACGCGGATAACAGGCTATAAAAAATAATTATTTATTAATTCTAACAACGTATTCTTCCGCTATATAATTTTGCATCACAAATTTTAACACTGTTAATTAAAAATGAAAACAATCGTTCTTACCGTGGTGGCTGGAGCCATGATGGTAGTTGTGATGTCTTGTGAAAACAAAGAAAAGAAGGCGTATCAGGCATCTGTTGATTCTTTGCAGGTAGCTTATGATAGCGTCGGTAAAATTGCCACGGACTGGCACCAACAATTTAATGCCCTATTTGAAGCTTGTAAGGCAGACACTACTGTTTCTGATTCGGCCAAGGCTGTAGTTTTTGAAAAAATCAGCACTGACTGGACTGCTTTTGAAACAGAGTGGACAGGGAAGACCTCTCAACTGGATTCGCTTCAATTAAAGGCGTCTGAGGCTGTTCAAACCGAAGAGGTTGCAGAACTGAAGAGCTATCTCTTGTCAGCAGATGAAAAACTTGCTTACTTCCAGTCGCAATTGGAAAATGCAAAAACCGTTTGCACGTCTACTGAAGTTGCAGCAGTAGAAACAACAGAAGAATAAAAAAATCAGAGGATTATAGTTCGAAGATCCCTGGCCTGAAGGTCAGGGATTTTTTATTTACGGGTTGGTTATGCAATACGTAGCTTACCACTGGAAATCAGTAAACCGCGCCTATTGTTAATTCATGCCATTTTGCCAACGGCTTTTGCCTATTGCTAAACACTGAGTCGAAAAGCTGTTGTCTCCCAGAAATTATGGCTTACCTTAGTTATACTTGGCTATTACCTTATTGACTTCTGAATCGGGGTTTCCACAATTCTCACCCTCTCCTACTTTTTTTCCGCAGTAACCGCATGTACCTCCTTCTTTATTCAGATAGGGATTTTGTGAAGCGCATGTGCCTTTAAACTCACCGTTTTTTAAGAATAACAGCCTTACGGACATTAACCCGAAAAAGAGTGCTATGAAGCCGATTCCCAGTAATAAAGTAGTCATGGTTTGTCTATTTTTTTGCAAATTTAGCCATTCGTTATCAAAACGTACGTATTACTTTTAAAGTTTCTAAAAGCCTGTAAGAATGCCGGATATAAAAACAACTCCCGACCTAAACCGCAAAGCCAAACTTGAAGCCTTCGACAGACTGCTCACCATTATGGACGAGTTGAGGGAAAATTGCCCCTGGGACAAGAAGCAGACCCTGGAGAGCCTGAGGCACCTGACCATAGAGGAAACCTATGAACTGAGTGATGCTATTATTGAAAATGACCTTGATGAAATCAGAAAGGAACTTGGGGACCTGATGTTGCACAATGTATTCTATGCAAGGATAGCCTCCGAGAAAAAGGTCTTTGATGTAGCTGATGTACTCAATGGTGTATGTGATAAGCTGGTGGAGCGGCACCCGCATATCTATGGAGATGTGGAAGCAGAAGATGAGCAAGCGGTAAAGGAAAATTGGGAAAAAATAAAGCTTAAGGAAAAGGGAAATAAAAACGCCTCGGTTTTGGGAGGCGTACCCAAATCATTACCTGCTTTGGTCAAGGCTATGCGAATACAGGAAAAAGCCAGAGGAATTGGCTTTGACTGGGAGAAAAAGGAGCAGGTATGGGAAAAGGTAGAAGAGGAGATGCAGGAGTTTAAGGCAGAATTTAATGCGGAAACACCTGAAAATATAGACAAAGAGAAAGCTCAACAAGAGTTTGGCGATCTGCTTTTTTCATTGATCAACTATGCCAGGTTTATTGATATCAACCCCGAAGAAGCGCTGGAAAGGACCAATAAAAAATTTATAAAGCGCTTTCAGTTTCTGGAAAGGGAATCTGCTAAAGATGGGAAATCTATTGGCAATATGACACTGGCCGAGATGGATGAGTACTGGGAGAGGGCAAAATATGATCGGTAAGTGAAATGTCTGAAATATAATTCTCTTTAAACTAGGACTTTAGAGAGGTTTCTTATTTGAAAATTGAGAAGGTTGAGTTACATTTATGGTCGTTAAATTACTCCACGTGCTTATCCTCTCTCCATGAAAAGCCTCCGATTCCGCAACTTCTTCATCAAAAAAAACGAATACATTGAGTCCTGGCCCCTGTACAAAAGAGTCATCCTTACAGGCCAAATCAGTGTAATATGTCTGGTGGTAGGTTTTTTCTACATGGCCTTTGACCTGTTGAACGACACCTTTTCTGCACTATTTATATATTATGGATTCATTGGGTTTTCCATTCTTACATTTTTCCTGAACAGGGAAGGATACTATGTAGTGGCCAAGCTTTGTATACTACTGGCGGCCAATTTTGCTATTTTCTGTACTTATGAGATTGAGCCTCCGGGAACAGCCTCTTTCGTATTTTTCATACCTTGCGTTATAGGTGCCTTTACATTGTTCGGCTATGATGAAAGGCTGGTAAGTTATCTCTTTTCCGCTTTATCCATAAGCTTGTTTTTTATATCTTCTTCATTTGATTTTGACTTCCTCGTCAAAAGTGAATTTCCCCTGTCTCAGGTCAACCTTAACTTTGTGATCAATTTTACAGTCAGTTGCATAACAGCTATTTTCATGATCAGCTTCCTGCTACGGATCAATGCTAAGTCAGAGGAGACGCTTATGAAAAGTGAGCGGGAGCTAAGGGCATCGTCTGAGGAGTTGATCATTAGCAAAAGGCGGTTTGAACTAGCCCTTCAAGGCTCTGGAGCCGGTATTTGGGATTGGGATGCTGTTAATGACAAACTGTATATCTCATCATTTTTGGCCAATTTATTAGGATACCCAAAAGACCAGTTGCACGACCTCAACAGCGAAAAGTTTCTGGAGGTTATTCATCCGGAAGACAGGGGCCGGTTTAGTGAACGTATGGAAGATCATTTGAAAAATAAGCTTCCTTTTAAAGTAGAGTGCCGTTTTAGGAAAGGTGACGGTACTTACCTATGGGTCCTCGATACAGGACAGGCGCAATGGACAGATCAGGGCCGCCCTTTGCGTATGGTAGGTTCCATTATGGATATCACCGAAAGGAAGCAAGCGGAGAAGAAAGTATATGAGCAAAACCTTATGCTCGAAAAAACCAATGCTGAGTTAGACCGGTTTGTTTACAGCACTTCGCACGATCTTAGGGCTCCCCTTAGCTCAGTACTCGGATTGATCAACATTGCACAATTGTCAGATAGCAGGGAGGAACATTTTAAGTTTCTCGAAATGATGAAAGAGAGGATCAATACATTGAACGGTTTTATTGCTGACATCATTGATTACTCGCGCAATTCGCGGCTAAATGTAGTGAAGGAAGAGGTAGTATTGATCGATATAATTAAAGAGGCTGTTCAGAACCTTCAATATTTTGAAAATTCACAATTGATAAGTATTACCTATGAGGGGGTTGAGGACATTTCATTCCAGGGAGACCGCAGCAGGCTGAAGATCATTCTAAATAATATCATTGCAAATGCCATAAAGTACCACAATATCGATCAGCCGGACCCTCACGTGGAGATCTCCGCAGAAAACAGGGGGCACGAGCTGGAAATAATTGTTAAAGATAATGGCGAAGGCATAGAACCCGAACTTCTGGACAGGATCTTTGAAATGTTTTTCCGGGCCACTGAGAAGTCAGAAGGCTCAGGCCTGGGGCTTTATATAGCGAAAGAAATGGCCGACAAACTAGAGGGCAAGATCAAGGTGAATTCTGTAAAAGGGCAGGGCACTACCTTTATTATCAAGCTGCCCCTTGCGCAGATTGCTGATACTATTGAGAAAGAAACTATCGCATAAAAATCATTTTGCTATCTTTGCGCCCATGGCTAATCAAGACGATAATTTACTCAAGAAAATAGTTGCTCATGCTAAGGAATACGGGTTTGTGTTCCCTTCAAGTGAAATTTATGACGGATTAGGCGCGGCCTATGACTATGGTCAGAATGGAGCAGAGCTTAAGAATAACATTAAAAGCTATTGGTGGAAATCCATGGTGCAGATGAATGAGAATATTGTGGGCATTGATGCTGCAATATTTATGCACCCGACCACCTGGAAAGCCTCAGGGCACGTTGATGCTTTTAATGACCCTTTGATCGATAACAAAGACTCTAAAAAAAGGTATCGTGCTGACGTATTGATCGAAGAATACATAGCTAAAGTAGAAGCCAAGATCAATAAGGAAGTTGAAAAAGCAGCCAAGAGGTTCGGCGATAAGTTTGACAAAGACCAATTTGTGGCTACTAATGACCGTGTGGTGAGATATACTGAGGAGATCGATATGATCAACTCAAGAATGAAGGCTGCTATAGAAAGTGGCAACCTGAATCAACTTAAGGCCCTAATTGAAGAATTAGGAATAGCCGATCCCGTGTCAGGTTCAAAAAACTGGACTGATGTAAGGCAGTTTAACCTGATGTTCTCCACGGAACTGGGATCTCTGGCTGAAGGAGCAAACAAGATTTATTTACGTCCTGAAACTGCGCAGGGAATATTCGTCAATTTTCTGAACGTGCAGAAAACCGGTCGCATGAAGTTACCATTCGGTATAGCCCAGATTGGTAAGGCCTTTAGAAATGAAATTATAGCCAGGCAGTTCATTTTCAGAATGCGCGAGTTTGAGCAGATGGAGATGCAGTTTTTTGTGAAGCCGGGAGAAGAAATGCAGTGGTATGAGCACTGGAAAGAGCAACGAATGAAATGGCACAAAGTACTGGGCCTTGGCGAAGAAAATTATCGTTATCACGATCATTTGAACCTTGCTCATTATGCCAATGCAGCCTGCGATATTGAGTTTAACTTCCCTATGGGCTTTAAAGAACTGGAAGGTATACACAGCCGTACGGATTTTGACCTTAAGGCACATGAAGAATATTCAGGAAAAAAACTACAGTTCTTTGATCATCAGGAAAACAAGAGCTACGTGCCTTATGTGGTAGAAACATCAATAGGTTTGGACAGGCTCTTCCTTGCAGTACTTACTTCTGCCTATACTGAAGAAACACTTGAAGATGGTAGTGAACGTACTGTTCTGAAAATACCTGCTGCACTTGCCCCTTCAAAAGTGGCTGTATTGCCGTTATTGCAAAAAGATGGTCTGCCAGAAAAAGGTAGAGAGATACTGGACAAGATCAAATATGATTTTGCCTGCCAATACGACGAAAAAGATACGATTGGAAAGAGGTACAGAAGACAGGATGCCATAGGTACTCCTTATTGTATCACTATTGACCATCAGACCCTTGAAGACAATACTGTAACCTTAAGAGACAGGGATACAGCAAAGCAGGAGAGAATAGATATCTCTGAACTGAAAAGCCGAATAGAAGAGTTAGTGTCGTTGACAGGATTACTAAGGCAGATCGGGTAGGTTGGAAGAATCTTTTGGTATTTCCCTGGTTTTGTTACTGTTATTGACAACAGCCATTTTATTGTTTTTAATATTTAAAAAGGTAATGTTGTCCATTCCTGGTGAAGCTTTTTCATTCATTAAGAAACACCAGAAACTGCCGGGGAAGTATCAGCGTATTCTGCAAAACTATTCCTCATATTATAATTTACTATCCCAGGAAGACAAGGATAAGTTTCAGGCGAGGGTACATCATTTTATTTACTCAAAGCGCTTTATACCCCGAGGGTTTTCCAAAGTTACCGATGAGATGAAGGTGTTAATATCTGCGGCAGCCATCCAGCTTACTTTTGGTTTGCCGCAGGTATATCTTGCCCACTTTGATAAAATACTCATCTACCCGGATACCTATTATTCCACAATCAATAAGACCTACCATGTTGGGGAGGTGAACCCTCGTATGGGAGCCATCATCCTTTCATGGAAAAGCTTCGTAGATGGCTATGCCGATCCTACAGATAGTTATAATGTGGGTATCCATGAGTTGGCACACGCTATTCATTTTGAAAACAGGATCAGAAACAGTGAGTTTGATTTTCTGGATGCGGAGAGCCTGTACATATTAGGCAAAATAGCGGCTGCAGAGATTCCTAAATTGCAAAAAGGAGAGCCACACTTTTTCAGGAGCTACGCGGGCACTAACGAGCACGAATTTTTCGCTGTTGCTCTCGAATACTTTTTTGAAAGGCCTGTGGAGTTCAGAGAGGCATTGCCACTTTTGTATAAGACATTGACCAGATTATTAAACCAGGATCCGGCAAAACGGCATAAATTAAGTTAATATATTGATTATGAGCACCATGAATTGGGAACAACTGCTGTCAAACCAGCGATCAGGCGAGAAGCCTAAAGAGCACGATATAAGTAGAAGTGCTTTTGAGCAGGATTATGACAGGATTATTTTCTCGCACCCTTTCAGAAGGTTGCAGGACAAGACACAGGTACACCCACTTCCGGAATACGACTTTGTGCATACGCGCCTTACCCATAGCCTTGAAGTCTCCAGCGTAGGCCGTACTTTAGGCAAAAGGGCCGGACAGGTACTTTTGGAACGCCATAAAGGTTTGCAGTCCAAATTTTCAGTTCATGATTTTGGGGCTATTGTGGCCGCAGCTTCCCTGGCACACGATATTGGCAATCCTCCATTCGGGCACTCAGGTGAAGACGCTATTTCAGAGTTTTTCCTCTATCATGATCAGGGGAAGCACCTTAAAGAACACGTAACAGATTGGCAATGGCAGGATTTGACCAATTTTGAAGGTAATGCCCAGGGCTTCCGCATTTTGAATAAAGAGCGTTATCAGGGGCTGAAACTGACCTATGCTACCCTTGCGGCATTCAGCAAATACCCACGCAAATCGCTAATCGAAAACAGAGACAAAGAAAGACGAAGTCAGAAAAAATACGGTTTCTTTCAATCTGAAAGTCCGTTGTTCGCAGCTATAGCCGAGGATATGGGCTTGATCAGGTATGGTGACTTTATGTGGTCGCGTCACCCTATGGCCTTTTTGGTGGAGGCCGCAGATGATATTTGCTACCAACTGATAGATCTTGAAGACGGGTGCCGGCTTGGCCTGGTAAGCTATGATGATACCGTTGACCTTTACGCGAGCATACTCAGGGAGAAATTTGATAAGAAGAAGCTGGAGCGGATCGAGAGCCTTGACGAAAGGATCGGTACGTTGCGGGCACTTTCTATTGGAACATTGATTGAAGAAAGCTGTTCATTATTCCTGGATGAGGAAGAAAACCTGCTGACGGGAAAATTTGATACAGCCCTGACCGATGCGATTTATACGACCCCCGTTTTGAAGGATATAGAAAAGCTTTCCATTGATAAAATTTACCGGGCTCGTACCGTAATGGAAACTGAGGCAGCAGGTTTTGAGGTACTGCCCGGGTTGCTGGCGGTATTTGTAACGGCGGCGCATGAAAAGCTGAATGGAACTGTTTTTACAAAGAAAAATCAGTCAGCTTTGAGATTGATGCCGCCGGAGGTGAGGCGCGAGATATCAGAAGGCTCAAACATGTATCAGGTACTAATGAGCTGTATAGATTTTGTTTCGGGAATGACGGATACTCACGCGATTTCCCTGTTCAGGAAAATCAAGGGAATTTCGCTTCCAAACGGTTAATACAGTGCGCTGAGGTTTAGTGGCTAAAATTATACTTTAAACCTAAAATGATTACCTTTGTGGTCTTATTTCGACATGTGGACTAAACTTGCTCATATAATCATAAAATTCAGGTTGCTGCTGGTGTTATTGCTGGTGGCAATCACGGCGTTTATGGGGTACCATGCCCGAAATGCCGAAATGAGTTACGATTTTGCCAAAACCGTACCTTCCGATGATCCGGACATGGTTGTTTTCCAACAGTTTAAACAGCAGTTTGGTGAGGATGGTAACCTGGTGGCCCTCGGCATTAAAGACAGTAGTGTATATACACCTGAGAACTTTGAGAAACTGCGTGAGCTAAGTGTGCGGATAGCAGCACTCGATGGGGTGAACGATGTGCTTTCGCTGCCATTGGTACAACGACTGGAAAAAGATACCGCTGAGAAGAAATTTGTGCTCACAGAAATATTTCAGGGGCCGGTGGAAAGCGAAGCCGCTTTCGACAGCCTTCTACAGGTAGCTTTTAATCAGAAATTTTATAGCGGAAGATTAATCAACGAAAACAACGGGGCTACCCTGGTTTTGGTTTCCATCAACAGGGAAGTTGTCAACTCTCCAAAAAGATTGGAGCTTACTCAAAAGATAGTTGATGCAGGGGAGATTTTTGAAAGCGATACGGATATACAACTCCATTATGCGGGTCTACCATTTGTACGCTCTGTAGTGGCAGGAAAGGTGCGCAACGAAATGCAGATATTCCTCTTTCTGTCCATAGCCGTTACCGCACTTATACTATTTCTTTTCTTCCGCACGTGGGACGCTGTAGTATTTCCGATCACCGTAATTGCTGTCGTGGTAGTATGGGTGCTGGGCTCATTGGCCCTGTTTGATTATAAAATCACCTTATTGACCGGATTGATCCCTCCTGTAATTGTTGTCATAGGTATACCCAATGCGGTTTATCTGCTGAACAAGTACCATCAGGAGTTCGAAAAACATGGCAATAAGATCATGGCCGTCAGCAGGGTCGTACGTAAAATAGGTCTAGTAACGCTCATAACCAATTTCACGACTGCCATTGGATTTTTGGTGCTGGCATCTACGGATATCGTAATATTGAAAGAGTTTGGGATCGTAGCTGGTTTGAATATCATGGCTACCTTCCTCGTGAGTATAATCCTTATACCTGCTGTTTTTTCATGGCTGCCCCCTCCAGGAGGCAAACAGCTTAAGCATTTAAAGTTTAAGAGCCTTGATTTTGCATTGACCAAAATGGATTTGCTCATTCACAGGCATAGAAGTTACATCTATGCAGTCACTGCACTGCTTGTAGTGGTGTCAATTTTTGGCACCCTGAAGATACAAGCCATATCATACATGGTGGATGACCTGCCTGCTGATAGTGAAATCAAGCGGGATCTGGCCTTTTTTGAAGAAAACTTTAGCGGCATTATGCCTCTGGAAATAGTAGTGGATACACACGAGCGCCGAGGAGTAATAGATGTCAGGACCTTAAGAAAGATAGACGAGTTTGAGACTTTCCTTGAATCGAATCGCGACATATCTAAGCCGGTTTCCATAGTAAGCTTTGTTAAAGCATCAAAGCAGGCTTTTTATAATAACAACCCGGCGAGATACAGCTTGCCTGATAGAAGGGAAAGTAACTTCATACTGCCATATATGAAAGGGCAGAATGATAGTACCGGGCTTTTCAATTCTTTTGTGGACTCCACATTACAGAAAATGAGGATCTCTATGCAGGTAGCAGATATAGGTTCGCATAAAATGGACTCACTGATCAATGAAGTTATCCAGCCAGAAGTGGACTCGGTATTTGCGGGTACAGATTTGACAGTGAACATAACGGGTACATCACCATTATTCATTAAGGGAAATAAATTCCTGATCAAAAATCTCAGGATGAGCCTGATCCTGGCCTTTATCCTTATTTCCATAATCATGGGCTTCCTCTTCGTTAATGTAAGGATGATCCTGATCTCAATTATACCCAATATAGTTCCGCTGGTAATTACTGCGGGTATTATGGGCTTTGCCGGCATACCTTTAAAGCCAAGTACTGCGCTGATATTCAGTATTGTATTTGGTATATCGGTAGACGATTCCATTCACTTTTTGGCCAAATACAGACAAGAACTGTTTGCCAATAAGTTTTTTGTGCCGGTAGCCGTGAGCAAAAGTGTGAGAGAGACAGGTGCCAGCATGATGTACACCTCTATTATTTTATTTGCCGGCTTTGTTATTTTTGCCGGATCAAGCTTTGGAGGTACAGTGGCTTTAGGAATTTTGACATCCGTTACTTTGTTAATAGCGATGTTCACCAACTTAATACTATTACCATCTCTGCTCATGACATTTGATGATGGTAAGCGCAGAAAAGATTCACACCCGTTGATAGAACAATATGATGACGGCTTTTATCAGGAAGATGAGGATGAAGAAATTGACCTTGATCTGATCAGGGTTGAAGGGGACGATACGAGAGATAAAAGTGATGTTTCTGACAGAATTAATTCATAAATATTTAAAGGAGATTAAAGGTGAAATACAAAGAGTATAAAGGGCTCAATTACGCCGAGGTAGCCGATAGAATACTGGAATATTGGAAGGAAAACAAGATATTCGAAAAATCAGTAGATAGTCGCGAGGGGCAGGAAACTTTTACATTTTATGAAGGTCCGCCATCGGCCAACGGTACACCCGGAATTCACCACGTGATGGCCCGGGCCGTAAAGGATATTTTTTGTCGATACAAAACTTTAAAAGGCTTTCAGGTAAAGCGTAAAGGAGGTTGGGATACCCACGGTCTGCCGGTGGAATTGCAGGTTGAAAAAGAGCTGGGCATTACCAAGGAAGACATAGGAAAAAAGATCTCCGTTGAAGAATACAATCAGAAGTGCCGTGAAACGGTAATGAAATATAAGGATGAATGGGATGACCTGACCCAGAAAATGGGCTATTGGGTCGATCTGGATAATCCTTACGTGACTTTCGACAGGGACTACATGGAGACTTTGTGGCACCTGCTCAAGAAGCTTTATGACAAAGGCCTGTTGTACAAAGGCTATACCATACAGCCTTACTCACCTGCTGCTGGCACGGGGCTGAGCTCCCATGAATTGAACCAGCCCGGCACCTACCGTGATGTAAAAGATACTACGGTAACAGCGCAGTTCAAGGCAAAAGGTGAAGAAAACACATTCCTGCTTGCATGGACAACTACTCCGTGGACGCTGGCAGGTAACAGCGCTTTGGCGGTCGGAGAGAAGATCGACTACGTTAAGGTAAAAACCTACAATCCATACACCTTTAAAGAAATCAATGTAATCCTGGCTAAGGACAGGTTGGGAGAATATTTCAATGCCAAAGCCAAAGATGTGGCATTTGAAGATTTTAAAGAAGGAGATAAGCTTATCCCTTACGAAGTGATAGCCGAATACAAAGGCACTGATCTTGTAGGTATGGAGTACGAGCAATTACTCCCTTATGTGGCCCCTGATGGCCCGGCATTCAGAGTGATCCCCGGTGATTATGTGAGTACCGAAGATGGTACAGGTATAGTACACATCTCCCCTACTTTTGGTGCGGATGACCAAAGGGTAGCGAAGCAGGCAGGAATAGGTGCCATACTTGTAAAGGACGAAGAAGGTAATGCCATGCCGATTGTTGACAAGCAAGGGCGGTATGTGAAAGAGATCACCGACTTTGCAGGTATGTATGTTAAAAATGAGTACTACAAGGATGGAGAGGCACCCGAAAAATCACTCGATGTACAAATTGCAATCAAATTAAAAGAAGAAAACAGGGCATTCAAAGTAGAGAAGTACGAACACTCGTACCCTCACTGCTGGAGAACGGATAAGCCTGTTTTATACTACCCGTTAGATTCATGGTTCATCAAAACCACAGCCATGAAAGATAAGCTGGTAGAGCTGAACAAGACTATAAACTGGAAGCCCGAGTCTACGGGAACGGGCCGTTTCGGAAACTGGCTTGAAAACCTGGTGGACTGGAACCTGTCAAGATCAAGGTTCTGGGGCACGCCTTTACCTATATGGGTGTCTGAGGACAGAGCAGAAGAAAAATGCATTGGCTCTATGGAGGAGCTAAAAGCAGAGGTTGAAAAGTCAATCAAAGCAGGGTTCATGTCAGAATCTATTGGTGATGACTTCGATCTTCACAGACCTTATGTAGATAATGTGGTGCTGGTTAGTGATAGTGGACAAAAAATGTTCAGGGAGCCTGACCTTATCGATGTATGGTTCGATTCCGGAGCTATGCCTTATGCGCAATGGCACTATCCTTTTGAAAATAAAGACATCTTTGATGCAAACTTCCCTGCAGACTTCATAGCTGAGGGTGTTGACCAAACGAGAGGCTGGTTCTTTACACTACATGCTATTGCAGTAATGCTGTATGACAATGTTGCATTTAAGAATGTAATAGCCAACGGCCTGGTTCTGGACAAGAACGGCAACAAAATGTCCAAACGATTGGGCAATGCCATAGATCCGTTCAAAACACTGGCTGAGCACGGACCGGACGCTACCCGTTGGTATATGATATCTAATGCCAATCCATGGGACAACCTGAAATTTAATATGGATGGTGTCGTGGAGGTACAGAGGAGATTCTTTGGTACGCTGCAAAATACCTATTCGTTTTTTGCTCTCTATGCTAACCTTGACGGGTTTGATTATAAAGATGGTGAGATCGCAGCCAGTGAGAGGACGGAGAGTGACCGTTGGGTACTTTCAAAGTTAAACAGCCTCATAGCCAAGGTTGATGCTGCTTACGAGGATTATGAGCCGACCCGTGCAGCAAGATTGATCCAGGATTTTACTATTGATGACCTGAGTAACTGGTACGTAAGGTTAAACAGGAAGCGTTTCTGGAGAGGTGAGTATAATAACGACAAGAAGGCAGCCTATCAAACACTTTACACCTGCCTCCTGACCATTGCAAAACTCGGGGCACCTATAGCACCATTTTATATGGATCAGCTTTATCAGGACCTTAACGCTGTTACCGGTCTTGAGCAATCTGAGTCCGTACATTTGGCAGATTTCCCTAAAACTGACCAGAATGTGGTAGATATTGATCTCGAACAAAGAATGTCACTTGCTCAGAATATTTCATCGCTGGTGCACTCTTTGAGAAAGAAACATAAGATAAAAGTGCGTCAGCCGCTATCAAAAATTTTATTGCCTGTAATAAATGATCAGTTTAAGAGACAAGTAAGTGCAGTAGAAGACTTAATACTCTCTGAGGTGAACATTAAAGAAATTGAATTTGTTGACGATGAGTCCGGCGTACTTGTAAAGAACATCAAGCCTAATTTCCGGAAACTGGGCCAGGAGCATGGCCCTAAAATGAAGGAAATAGCCGCCAAGATCAATCAGCTTCCGGCAGATGATATTGTGATACTGGAGAACAATAACCTGCTGAAACTACAGTTGACAGATAGTACTGTAGAGCTGACATTGGAGGATGTAGAGATCAACTATCAGGATATACCGGGATGGTCTGTGGCCTCCGAAGGCAGGCTTACAGTGGCCCTGGATATTACTATTTCAGACGACTTGCGTAAAGAAGGTATAGCCCGTGACCTGGTAAACAGGGTGCAAAACCTGCGTAAGGATATGGGACTTGAGGTGCAGGATAAAATAAAGATCAACATAGAAAAGAATACTGATCTGGTTAATTCAGCTTTGGAGGCAAACCGGGAATATATTTGTAATGAGACCCAGGCTTTATCGTTGGATATACTGGACAACCTGAGCGACGGGAATGAATTGGAGATGGATGAGCATAAGCTCAGAGTAAAA
>NZ_SMLW01000131.1 GCF_009711405.1 Fulvivirga kasyanovii
AACAAGAATATGATTATGATATTCTTGTTTTTAATAATGCAATAATAGGAATTGAATCAGCCAAAAAATTGACTATCCCAGTGGTTGGAATGATTAATGATGATAACAGTCTTACTACAAGTTTATCCAATTTTGAATTGAATAAAAGGTGGTTCAGGTCTTGGATCTTTAAATATTTCGAAAGCGTGGCCTGCAAGACGGAGGCTCGAATAATAGTAAACTCTAAGTTTTTGCTTAAGGAGGTTAAAGAAGCTTATGATATTCAGTCAAAGCGGATTTCCAAATTATATAAATCCGTTGATGTGAAAGGTATAAGATTTGTCTTACGCAACGGTTTGCAAGAAAATATAAAAGTGCTTTTTGTGAAATCCAATTATTATAACGGTGGATTATTTGATTTACTTGATGCTTTAGGAAGTTTGACAAGATATACTTTTAACCTTCGAATTGTTGGGCCGGAGAAGGCAAGCTTTCATAGCATAGAAAAGTATGCTATAAATAAGGGGTATAAGAATTTGTCAATGAATATATTAGGCAGATTGAACCAGGAAGAGGTTTTTAAGGAAATGCATGAAGCAGATATATTTTCAGTACCCTCTAAACAAGAGGCTTTAGGCGTGGCAAATATCGAAGCATTGATGCACGGCTTGCCTGTTGTTGCTACCAGTGCTGGAGGGATACCAGAAGTGTTAGGGTATGGTAGATATGGTTGGCTTGCAAAGCCCTCTGATCATTTAAGTTTGGCAGAGGCGTTTCAGCATTGTCTTGATGATGAGGAGGATAGGAAAAGGAGGACGTCATTAGGAAATGACCATGTAAGGCGTAAATTTAATAAAGAAGTTATGCTGGATAAATTTGTGTCAATCATGGAGTCCGTTTTAGTCAAATAAGATGGAGAAGATATAGGGGGAAGGAGTTGGAAAACTAAAGTATAATGATTCAGCAGATAGGCCAGCAATATAAAAGTTTAAGAAAAGTAGCACATACGTTACTTGTACTGAATGTATTGAACATAGGAAACTATACTTTTTTGGCATACTCTGTTTCAGGTACGGCCGTAAGCTCGCCTTTATTTGACCTTTTAGCCTATCTAAGGTT
>NZ_SMLW01000551.1 GCF_009711405.1 Fulvivirga kasyanovii
GGTGCATGATGTGATATAAAGATGAAATTTCAAAAAAGCAGATACACCTGCAGCCTTTTTGTTACATGAACTTACTTCAAACCCCATATATTATGAAGACTATAGTAAAGGCTATTATTTTCCTATCGATTTTTCAACTGGCTGTACATAGTCAGTTATACGCATGCTGGCCCACCGGAGACGTTACCTGGACAGGTAATACTGATTCAGACTGGAATAAGGCGTCTAACTACAGTGGTAACTGGGGAGCACTTCCTGATAATCGGGATCGTGTAATCATTAATCCCAGTAATTATTCCAATGCCCCTGTTATTAGTAATAATCCTTCATTTTCACCGGCTTCTATTTATTTAAATAATGGAGCTACCCTAACGGTTAACAGGTCTGTGACTTCGGCATATTTTGAAATTGGAAGTGGGACAAATACCGTTACCATTCAAAGTAGCAGAAAGCTTACTGTTAACGAAGATTTTTTACTCAGTTCCAACAATGGCCGCATTATAGTTGAGGGGGGAGGAAATGTGGAGGTAAGTAATGATCTTATTTTTGAAAATAACGGAACAAGACTTACAAATAATTCTTCCGGTAATTTTGAAGTCAAGGGAGATGTTGAACTCGCCGCTATTACCTCGAGGCTGGAAAATAATGGTAACATTTCGATAACCGGCGATTTGAAAACTGGAGGAGCATTGGCAACCGCCAATCGTATTGAGAATAACGCAAGTGGTATTTTAACCATTGGAGGGGATATTAACTTTAATGGAGCCGCTAATACCGTTGATAATTATGGTATAGTTAATCAATCAGGAAATTTTACAGGCATTGATCTGCTCTGCGATTTTGATAATCATGATGGAGGCACCTGGAACTGGCTTTATACTGGTGGATGGCCTGACCCGAATATGTCTTCGGTGCTTACCCCAAATGGCACGGTTGTTTACGCAGGAGCAGGTAATCAGCCCGTTTTGCCTGTTGCCTATAATAATCTGGTTATCTCGGGTTCTGGTACCAAGCAACTTCAAGCAAATACTGCTGTAATTGGCACCATGACGCTTTCAAATGGAAAATTAGCGCTCAATGACGCAGATCTCATCATCGGTAGCTCAGCAACTATTTCCAATGCTTCATCTTCCAGGTATATAATAACCAATGGGACAGGTAAACTTATCCAAAATGGTATTGGGGCAGGAGGTCGCACGGGTAATGTATTATTCCCCATTGGAACAAGTGCATCCAGTTACACTCCGTTAATAATCAATAATTCGGGCACCGCAGATAACTATTCCGTAAGGCTGGGATCGGTGGTATATGATGGAGGATACTCCGGTACTGCTCAAACATCTGACGTTGTAAATAAGACATGGTATATTGATGAGGAAGTTATCGGTGGCTCTGATGTGGCACTAACTTTTCAGTGGAATGATGCAGATCAACTCAGCGGATTCTCTCCTACTGATGTTAAGGTTATACATTACGACGGGGCACAGTGGGAAACAATGGCATCAGGTGCTGCAACCGGATCAGGGACTTACACAATGACAGCTACCAATATCTCTTCTTTTTCTCCATTTGGAATAGAAGGTGGAGCAGGTACCTTACCTGTTGAGCTACTGTACTTCAAAGGGGATATGACTGGGGATGTGGCTGTTCTCGAATGGGCTACCGCTTCAGAGCTGAACAATGACTATTTCACCGTGGAAAGAACTACCGACCTTGAGAACTTTGATATTGTTACCACTATAAAAGGCAAAGGAACAACAGAAGAAAGGAATGACTACAAATATCATGATAACAAGCCGCTTAGTGGAACTGTATATTACCGCTTGAAACAAACTGATTTTGATGGTACATTTACTTATTCTGATATTATAAAAATAAGCAATAATTCGGTTTCTGAAACTGCAGAGTTGAATATGTATCCTGTCCCTAACCAAGGCGATCAACTTACAATACGAATTACCGGTTTAACCACTGAAAAGGAAACCCCTGTGGTAGTGTATAATACTCAGGGTCAGATTGTACACCAGCAACAGGTTGTAATTGAGAATTCCAGCGAAGTGGTTTTAGCCTTTCAGGAAAAGCTACCAGTTGGAGTTTATACCCTCCGAGTGAATACCGCCCAGCCACTTACAAAGCAGTTCAGTGTGAGATAAAATTCTAAATAGCCATATTTTGAGAGCCACTTTATAACCTAAAGTGGCTTTCTTATTATACGAGATAATATAATTTACTATCTTCAAGGCGTTTTTGAAATATGCTAAGCAAGAAAGCAATCATACGGCTCACTACATTGTTGGCCATTATCACATGGATGGTATTGGTATTTGGTGACTTGTCTATTGTTTTTAGCACTACCCACAACCTGAAACCGGGGATAGGCAGGGAGGTACCTCCTATTATGCTGAGCCTGTTTATACTCTCTCTTTTTGTTTTTTATAAGTATAGAATAGAGAAGGCAGAGAGCATTAATTTCGTAGACCTTTTATGGAAGGTATTCGTTACCGGACTCATCACCACTATTGTATCATTGTTCTTTAGGTTGTTCCTGAACCTCCTGGGTAGTACAAAGCTGGCTGAGAACGTAATGTTTCTCGATTTCATTTACCTATCCAATTTAGGCCTTATCAGTGCATTTCTGATTTCAACCTTCATAGTCTGGAAAAGGTTGATTCTATATCAGAAGTCAAAATTTTTGCTGACCGCCTGGCAGATCTTTGAATACTCCTTGCTTTTCAGTCTGCTATATAATGTATTGCCAATACCGGCTGTACAGAATCTGGAAGAGTACTATTCTGCTTTACTTGTGCTTATGGGCATTTTTCTTTCCGCTAATATGAAGTGGGTGGCTTACCTTAATTTTAAGCAAAAGTGGAAAAGCATACTGCTTATAGCGCTGGCCATGTTTTATTTAGGGTACTTCACCTTTACGCTATTTAACCTTGCCGATGATATTGGGGAATCTACCACCCAGTTTACTGATTTCAGAAATAATGTTTTTATACTGGCACTTATTGCCTTCATCTTCATATATGCACTATTCTCGCTTCTTGTTATACTGTTCAACTTGCCTACATCATCCGTTTTCGAACAAAAACTGGAGGAGGTAGTTAATTTTCAAAGGCTTAGTCAATCCATACAAACCGAACAAAATGAGGAACGGGTTTATGATATTTTGCTTGAGAGTGCCGTAAGTACGGTATTTGCAGATGCGGGATGGATTGAAATCATCAGGCCGGGGGAAAACAACCAGTTTTATACCCATGGAATTTCAGTAAAAGAGATACAAAATATAAAACAACATATCAGCGATAATAATGTAAGAGGAATACTCGATCAGAGTAGCGATAAAACCATAAATCTGAACAAATACCTTTCAACACTTAAAGGGTCAAGGTTCAGGTCTATACTTGCCTTTCCGATATACGTTAAAAATCAGCAGTTGGGAACCCTCGCACTTCTTAAGGATGTAAGCGATGGGTTTAATAAAGAGATGACCAAGATCATCGATACCTTTACCAACCAGGCAGGCATATCAATAGAGAATTTCAGGCTTTTATCGGAAGCCCTGGAAAACGAACGGTACAAGGAGGAATTAAAGATTGCCAAAAGGGTACAGAGCAGCCTTTTGCCTAAAGAGCTTGATCATGATGGTGATTATGATCTGGTGGCTTTTTCAGAAGCTGCAGATGAGGTAGGAGGTGACTATTATGATACTTACCGGGTAAGCAGGAGTAAAATCGCCTTGATTATCAGTGATGTCTCCGGGAAGGGAACTTCTGCGGCATTTCATATGTCTCAGATGAAAGGTATTTTCCATAGCTTCGCCCAACTGGACCTTTCTCCAAAGGATTTTCTGGAGAAAGCCAACAAGGCTTTGAGCCAATGCCTCGATAAAGCATCTTTTATCACTACCTCTTATTTTGTGATCAATAGTGAAACCAAAACGGTGGAATTTGCCAGAGCCGGCCATTGTCCTACTTTATTTTATGATACTCAACTAAAGAAGGGTACTTACTTTCAAAATAAAGGACTCGGGCTGGGCATTTTAAGAAATGGCGAATTTGGAAATTACATTCAAACCAATGCCTTTCAATATAAAACAGGTGATATAGTAGTGCTTTACACCGATGGGGTTACCGAAGCTAAAAACTTTCAGGGAGAAGAGTTTGGATATGAACGCCTGCAAAAATTTATAGAAAGGGTGAGTGATCTTAGTGTACAGGAAATACAACAGAAATTAATAAATGAACTTTATGAGTTTACAGGTACAAAGTCAATAGACGATGACTACACTACGTTGATCATCAAATTTAATTGATTTGTACTAATGAACATAAGTCTAACAAATACGTAAAACAATTATGGTTGACATAAAACGGATTCAGGAAGAAGGTTATGACGTGATAGTAATAGTTGGGGAAGTTGATGCCAGCTCCTCTATAGAACTTGATAACGCTATCAGCGATGCAGTGAAAAGCGGAAAGAAAAAACTTCTTGTTGATTGTACCTCTCTTGAGTATATATCTTCTGCCGGCCTGGGAGTATTTATGTCTTACATCGAGGAGTTTAAACGAAATGATATCAACCTTGTAATCTTTGGCTTGAATGATAAGGTTGCTAATGTTTTTGAAATTTTAGGCCTTGATCAGTTGTTAAAAATAGAGGGAACAAAAGAAGAAGCAAAAGCTCTGCTAGGATGAAGTACTGTTATAAAGTGCCGTGTAAGAAGGAGATGCTCAAGGAGATCAGATGCTTTGTAAAAGAGGTGTTGGATAAACATGGGCTATCTGAGGTTGATGTCAGCACCCTTGTGCTTGCGATTGATGAAGTTTGCGCTAACCTTATCATACATTCGCATTGCTGCAACCCAAAAGAATCGATAGAGGTTGAGATCAATGTTGACAAAGACAAAGGCCTGATCTTCAATATTATTGATAAAGCGGAGATCTTTAACATTAACGAGTATCAGGAGCCTACTTTGGAAGACATAATCAAGAAGCAACGAAAAGGCGGAATCGGCCTTATACTGGTTAAGAAGATCATGGATGATATTCAGATCTACTCAGATAAAAAGAAACATGTTTGCAGACTTGTTAAAAAGATACACATCAATTAGCGCCATCTCATTCTACTTATTCCGTCATACCCCCAATTTTTCCGTTTAATTTATTAAAATTGCGAAGGTTTTAAAATATTCTCTGAGATGAAGTTTCGCATTTGGTTTATTCTTATTCTTATAGCAGGTTGTAAGGCATCATCTGATGTTTCCACAGTTAAGCAGGATGACAGTTCTATCAAGTCCATAAAGTTATTTGATGTAGGCGGTGAATCTGTTTATACAGATGAGTTTGCTTACGTTTATAAAAAGAATAACGTAAATAATGACAGCGCCTTTACCCACGGCGATATCAAAGATTACCTGGATCTCTACATCAAGTTCAAACTTAAGATTGCAGAGGCTAAAAACAGGGGGATGGACACTACTGCAGCGTTTATCCGGGAGTTTGATACCTATAAGGAGCAACTGAAGAAGCCATACCTTTCAGAAAACCAGGTCACAGAGAAATTAATTGCAGAAGCTTACCAAAGGTATAAGGAAGAAATTAACGCCTCGCATATTCTTATTCAGGTTGACGCCGAGGCTGCTCCTGAGGATACCTTAAAAGCATATAATAAAATATTGGAAATCAGAGAGCAGGCTACAAAAGGCACAGACTTTGGCAAACTAGCCCGGGAATATTCCGATGATCCCTCTGCTAAAATGAACAACGGGAACCTTGGATACTTCACCTCTTTTCAGATGGTCTACCCGTTTGAGTCAGCAGCATATAACACTGAAGAGGGAAAAGTGTCGAAGCCGGTCAGGACTAAATTTGGCTATCATCTGGTTAAAGTTCTTGATAAAAGGGCTAGCCAGGGTAGTGTGGAGGTTTCACATATCATGATCAGGATTAAACCCAACAAGGCAGACTCTCTTGAAGCCAGAAACAAAATATTTGAAATATACGATCAGGCTGTTGGAGGAGTAAACTGGGATGACCTTGCTAAACAATTTTCTGAAGATATCAACACTAAAAATTCAGGAGGGCGCTTAAGACCATTCAAAGTTGGCCAAATGCCATATACCTTCCAGGAAGCAGCCTTTGCATTGTCGGAACCCGGTGATATTTCAGACCCGGTCATGACCCCGTACGGCTGGCATATTATCAGGCTGGAAAAGAAACTTCCTCTTGAAAGTTTTAAAGAAATGGAGCCTTCTATAAAATCCCGGATTGATCGGGATTCCAGAGCGGAATTAAATAAAAAGGTGCTGATTGAAAGGCTGAGAAAAGAAAATGGCTTTAAAGAAACGGATGCTGTTCAGAAAATATGGGATTTTGCTGATAGTACTCTGACTCAGGGAAATTGGAATTATCCTGCAGGGAATGAGTTACTTGACGATGTGCTTTTTAGCATTGCCAGTGAGAACTACACAGTAGAGGACTTTTTTAAATACGTAAAACGGGAGCAACGACCTAACTCCCACTCTCCTGAAGTTTATATGAGGCTGCTGTACAATAATTTTACGGATGGCCGCATTATAACCTATGAAGAGAGCCATCTGGAAGATAAATACATCGACTACAGAATGCTGGTTAATGAATACAGGGAGGGTATTCTGCTTTTTGAACTTATGGAGCAGGAAGTGTGGAACAAAGCAGTGGAAGATACTGCAGGCCTGAAAGAATATTATGAACAACATAAAGACAAGTATCAGTGGGCACAAAGGGTGAGGGCTACTGTCTATAACTCTGATAGCGAAGAGGTGCTCTCTGAAATAGAGGGACTTATAAACAGCAATGATTCACTGGCTTTATCTAAAAAAGCTCTGGAAAAGCATTATAACGATAAAACTGCGTTAACTTTACAAGTTACAGAAGGCGTTTTCGAAAAAGGTGACAATGATGTTGTTGATCAGATAAAATGGTCTCCTGGTGTTTATAAGGTAGATGCTTCCGGCAGGCATAACCTGGTATGGATAGAGGAGGTTTTAGAACCTGCCCCAAAGAAACTTGATGAAATAAAAGGATTGGTTATATCTGATTATCAGAATTACCTTGAAAAGCTTTGGGTAGAAGAGTTAAGGGAGAAGTACCCTGTAAATATTAATGACAGTGGATTAAAATACATTTATGAGAAGCTGGAAAAGTAGTTACATCTTACTGGCACTGGTAGTTTCTGCCATGGTATCTGGGTGTGACCTCATCAAAATGAAGGAAGATTCTCAGGAATCGGGTAGCACCGGAGACCCTGTGGCGAGAGTGGGAGAGCAATACCTTTACTCTGATGATCTGGAGGGAATAGCCTCTTCCGGGATGAGTAAAGAAGATAGTACAGAACGTGCGCAAAGGTTTGTAAACAACTGGATCAGAAAGCAGCTTCTTATACAGGAGGCAGCCACCAAGATAGAGTTTGACGAAGCAGAGATCGAAAGAAAAATGCTGGATTACAGGTACAGCCTGATGGGATATGAATATCAGTCTTACTATGTAAATCAAAATCTGGATACGGAGGTAACTGACGAGGAGATTGAAAAATACTATCAGGAGAATATTGATAACTTTATACTTAAGCAGAATATTATTCGTGGTAAATTTATTAAGCTTCCCAAAGGAGCTCCAAAAACAAAAAAAGTAAAATCACTATTACTATCAAGTCGTGAGGAAGATAAAGAAGAGTTGAACTCTTACAGCTTGAGTTACGCAACACAATATCAGCTTGATGATTCTGTCTGGATGGTTTTTGATGAGGTAATAAAAAATTCACCACTGGCAGAAATTCCCAACAAAGTACAGTTTTTGAAAAACCAGAATTATATTGAGCAGTCTGACGATCAGTATTTGTACTTCCTTAAGATTGAGGAATATAGAATATCTGATAATGTATCGCCGTTGGAATTCGTTAAAGAAGGTATTAAAAACATTATTATAAATAAGAGAAAGGTAGAGCTGGCCAGACAGCTTGAAGAGGATGTTTATGAAAGAGCAACTAAAAACCAGGAATTTGAAATCTATAATTAAAACGGTGTTATTATCAACCGGGCTGATCATGTTCATGCCAGCGTTGTTGAAAGCTCAGGATAATGGGGTAGTGGTTGATAAAATAATTGCAAAGGTTGATAACTACATTGTACTGAAATCTGACCTGGAGACTACTTATCTTAATTATCTTGCCAATGGTAACCCTGCGACCCCTGATGCCAAGTGCCGAATACTGGCTCAGCTTATTAGCCAGAAGCTAATGGTTGCCAAGGCTGAAATTGACTCTGTAATTGTAACAGATGCAGAGGTTGATAATAACCTCGACAGAAGGATGCAGATGATCCTTTCGCAATATGGAGGCTCTGAGGCACAACTTGAGGAATACTATGGCAAAACCGTAGAAGAGTTTCAGGCAGATATCCGTGATCAGATTAAAGAGCAACTGGTGGTGCAGAGGATGCAGGAAACCATAACATCAGGGATCAAAGTTACACCGGCAGAAGTTAAAAAGTTTTTTAATAGCATACCTCAGGATAGCCTTCCCTATTTCTCTACAGAGGTCGAGGTAGCTCAGATCGTGAAGGTACCAACGATTGGTAAAGACCAGATTTCCGCGGCTAAAAAGAAGTTAAATGACATCAGAGCAAGGGTCATTGCCGGAGAGAGTTTCGAAGCACTGGCAAAAGAATACTCCCAGGATCCCGGTAGTGCTAAGTATGGAGGAAATCTGGGGTTTGCAAAAAGGGGCGTAATGGCTCCGGAGTTTGAAGCCGCCGCTTTGAAGTTAAAGCCAAATGAAATTTCCAGCCCTTTCGAAACCCAGTTTGGTGTACACATTGTGCAACTGCTGGAAAGGAGAGGTAACGAGTACAATAGCCGGCATATCCTATTGATGGCTGAGCCTTCGGAAAGTGATATGAAAGAGGCTGAAAACTTTCTTGATAGTTTAAAGACACAAATTCAGGCAGACAGTATAACTTTTGAAAAGGCAGCCAAGGAACATTCCGATGATTCATATACTGCCGGTAACGGAGGTTTCTTTATGGATGATCTGGGAGGCACAAGAGTTTCTGTGGAAGATCTTGATCCGGTGGTTTTCTTCACGCTTGACAGTATGCAGGTCGGGCAAATAAGCAAACCTATTAAATTTAGAACTGACGGCGGAAAGGAAGCCGTGAGAATATTATATTATAAGTCTAAAATAAAGCCACATCAGGCCAATCTAAGCGATGACTGGCAGAAGATCCAGGCTGCTGCACTGAATCAAAAGAAGTCTAAAGCATTGAACGATTGGTTTAACAAAGCCCGGGAAGATGTGTTCATTAGTATTGATGACGCGTATGACTATTGCGGAATTATGAATTGACAAACCTAAATTACCTGGTTCCGTAAAACAACCAAAAACGCATATATGAAAGAGTTTAGTACAGAAGTGGAAGCTGCCGATGCATTGCATAAGGCATACAGAAAATTATCTGAGGAAATAGGTAAAGTAGTTATAGGTCAGGACGAAGTTGTCAGGCTGTTACTTACCTCAATATTTTGTCAGGGACATTGCCTTCTTGTGGGTGTTCCGGGGCTGGCCAAAACCCTCCTGATACAAACCATTTCATCTGCTCTCGATCTTAAATTCAGCCGGATACAGTTTACACCTGATTTAATGCCTTCTGATATTTTGGGAGCCGAAACATTGGATAAAGACCGTAATTTTAAATTCATAAAAGGGCCAGTGTTTGCCAACATTGTGCTTGCTGATGAGATCAACAGAACTCCTCCGAAAACTCAGGCAGCATTGTTAGAATCAATGCAGGAATATGCAGTTACTATTGCTGGTCAGAAATATGACCTTGAAAGACCGTTTTTTGTGCTGGCAACCCAGAACCCGATAGAGCAGGAGGGTACATACCCGCTTCCTGAAGCCCAGTTAGATAGATTCATGTTTAATGTTCTTCTGGATTATCCCGCTTATGAGAAAGAAGTTGATATTGTAAAGAACACAACGTCTGATGTAAAGGCAAAGGTCGAGCATGTTCTTACCGGTGATGAGATAATTTATTTTCAGCATTTGGTTCGTAAAGTGCCTATTGCAGACAATGTAATAGAGTATGCCGTGAAGCTTGTGCATAAGACCCGGCCTAACACTGATAAAGCAGCCCAGGTTGCCAATGATTACCTGGAATGGGGTGCAGGACCCAGAGCCTCTCAATACCTTGTTGTAGGTGCTAAATGCAACGCCTTATTAAATGGCAAATATTCCCCTGACATTGAAGATGTAATAGCCGTAGCAAAACCTACACTTCGTCACAGGATTGTAAGAAATTTCAAAGCTGAGGCAGAAGGAGTATCTATCGATGACATTATTGATAATCTGATAAAATCAAATTAATTGATCGGCTCATCAGATATGGTAAGCGTTCTTCTGTTTAAGCTCACCTGGTATTCCCTCAAAGGAAATTGAGCAGGCCCGCCTGTCGGATAGCCATTGGTAAAGCTGAATGAAGATTGACAGGAAGGGTCAGTCATAAACAGCTCTGAGGAATGTACATTCACCGTTGACCCGGCTTCATGTGGCCGGTATGAACAGTTCCTTTCATAAGCATGATAAGTGGTTGAATTCTCCCTGTAAAGGATTATGCCCCGTACCCCTTCGTTCAATAAAACATAACCTCCATCGACAGACAGGTCATTATATTCGGGAAGGTCAAGCTGAATATAAATATCAGGGAAAGAAGCGAATGGTATTTCTTCCCTGTAGGGGGAGTCATTGCAGGAGTATATTATAAAGAGTAGGCTTAGTAGTGTAAACTTAAGCTTATTCGTAGTTGTAAAAACCTTTCCCTGATTTCCGTCCATGATGTCCTGCATCTACTTTTTGTTGTTGAATCCTGCTGGGCCTGAATTTGGCATCCTGGTAAAATGAGTTGAACATTGATGTAGTAACGCTAAAGTTTGTATCCACACCAATTAAATCCATAAGCTGGAATGGTCCCATTTTGAACCCCAAAGATTGCATAAGAGTATCAATGGTTTCTACGTCTGCAACACCTTCCTCCAGCACTTTCAAGCCTTCCACGTAAAAATGCCTTGCTACTCTGTTAACGATAAAGCCGGGAGAATCTTTTGCCATTACAGCAACTTTTCCAAGTTTTTCAGCGAGTACTTTTGTTACTTGTGCTACTTTTTGATCTGTTGCCGCTCCTGAGATCACCTCAACCAGCTTCATGATGTGGGCAGGATTAAAGAAGTGCATACCTACAAATCGCTCAGGATTCTCCAACCCTGCTCCAATTTGTGT
This sequence comes from Fulvivirga kasyanovii, assembly GCF_009711405.1. Lineage (GTDB taxonomy): Bacteria > Bacteroidota > Bacteroidia > Cytophagales > Cyclobacteriaceae > Fulvivirga > Fulvivirga kasyanovii. Next base: position 11,317 of record NZ_SMLW01000551.1, read on the forward strand.
TATCGGAATGGAGGAGGTATTTGACGCTAGTATTGTTCTGTCAGAATTTATCCTTTCCAGTTGCGCGAATACCTTCTGCTTTACAGCAAGGTCTTCTACAATAGCTTCAATAATAAAATCTGCCTTAACTTCATCTATATCCACGGTAGTAGAAAGATTTGCAAGTGCAGTATCTTTCTGCTCCTGTGTAACCTTCCCTTTTTCTATACCCTTTTCCAGGTTTTTTTCTATTGATTTTATAGCCTTTTCGAGTGCAGCTTTCTCAATATCAAACAGTACAGTTTTAAAGCCGGCCATGGCTGCTATTTGAGCTATCCCCTGGCCCATGGTGCCTGCACCTATTACGCCTACACGCTTAATATTGTCAATAGAATCCATAATTAATGTAGTGTTGAAAACTGTTTCAGGAACCGCACATCATTCTCTGTATATAACCTCAGGTCATTTACCCTGAATTTTAGCTGAGATATACGCTCTATCCCCATGCCGAAGGCAAAGCCTGTATATTCCTCATGGTCAATTCCGCAATTGGCCAGTACATTAGGATCAACCATACCAGAGCCGGCGATTTCCACCCAGCCGGTGTATTTGCACAACTGACAGCCATCTCCTTTACAGATTTGGCACGAAATATCAATTTCAGCACTTGGCTCTGTAAACGGGAAGTAAGAGGGTCGGAACCTGACCTTAGTGTCTTTACCAAACATCTCTTTCGCAAAGTGATAAAGGGTTTGCTTTAGGTCTACAAAGCTTACATTCTTATCTACATACAGTCCTTCTACCTGATGGAATACGCAATGAGCCCTTGCAGATATTGCTTCGTTGCGATACACCCGCCCGGGCATTATGGAGCGTATAGGTGGCTTTTGTTTCTGCATTAGCCTTACCTGTACGTTGGAAGTATGCGTTCTAAGTAGAATATCAGGATTCTTTTCTATAAAGAAAGTATCCTGCATTTCTCTCGCCGGGTGATTTTCAGGAAAATTTAATGCAGTGAAATTGTGAAAATCATCTTCAATCTCTGGCCCGTCAGCTACATTGAAGCCAATCCGTTCAAATACCTGAATGATTTGGTTTCTCACATAAGTCAGTGGGTGCATACTTCCTAAAGCATGTCCCGCAGACGGCAAAGTAAGGTCCTCGTGTTCGGACGTGCCTGCCTGACCAGATTCTAAATTGTCAATTAAAGTTTTAAACTTTGCCTGGACAGCTTGCTTAACTTCATTGACCTTCATGCCGTATGCCTTCTTTTGGTCATTAGGCACATTTTTGAATTCATCCAAGAGGTCTCCTACTACACCTTTCTTACTGATAAACCTCAGTCTGAATTGTTCCAGCTCCTCCTGGTTTTTGGCTTCCGCTGCTCCGACCTCTCTTAATATTGCATCAACTTTTTCCTGCATAATCCTTTAAATGATCATTCCTGCAGCCACGGTTTCATTTGTGGCTTCATCTATTAGTATAACACTTCCCGTAATTCTATTTCTGCTGTAACGGTCATAGTACAGAGGCTTTGTAGTACGTAGAGTAACCCGGGCAATATCGTTCATGCCAATGTTCTTATCATCCTCTAGTCTATGCAGTGTATTGATATCCATTTTATAATGGATATTCTTTATCATGCATCGTGCATCGCTGGTAGTATGCTTTAAGGCATACTTGCCGCTAGGAATCAGGGGCTTAGAGTTCATCCAGCATAACATAACGTCAATATCCTGGCTAACATTAGGTTTGTTGTTTTCCCTTACGATCATGTCACCACGGCTGATGTCGATATCATCTTCTAATTGCATAGTGACTGACATAGGAGGAAATGCCTCTTCTAGTTTTTCATTAAAGATTTCAATACTCTTTATTTTAGAGGTAAAACCTGAAGGTAATACAGCTACAGTATCTCCGGGTTTGAAAATTCCACCGGCAATTCTACCGGCATATCCGCGATAATCGTGGTACTCGTCAGAGTGAGGGCGAACAACATGCTGAACAGGGAAACGGCTGTCAATATGGTTATGGTCACTTCCTATATGGATGTTTTCCAGCAGGTACAGCAAAGTTCCGCCTTTGTACCACGGAGTGTTTTCAGACTCATTAACAACATTGTCCCCCTTCAGGGCACTGATAGGAATAAACCTGATATCTTTTACGTCAAGCTTGGATGAGAACGACTCTATCTGGTCCTTTATTTTGTTGTAGACCTTCTCATCATAATCAACAAGATCCATTTTGTTGATACAAAATACAACATGGGGTATTCCCAGAAGGGCAGCAATGAATGTATGGCGATGGGTCTGCTCCACAACACCATTCCGGGCATCTACCAGGATCAGAGCAAGATTAGCAGTGGAAGCTCCGGTAACCATGTTCCTGGTGTACTGGATATGCCCTGGAGTATCGGCTATAATAAACTTCCTTTTAGGGGTGGCAAAGTATCTGTATGCAACATCAATAGTAATTCCTTGTTCCCTTTCAGCCCTGAGACCATCAGTAAGCAGGGCCAGGTTCACATTGGCATCACCTTTCCGCCTGCTGGATTCTTCAATGGCTTCGTATTGGTCTTCAAATATGGATTTGGAATCATATAGAAGTCGTCCTATCAATGTACTTTTACCATCGTCTACACTTCCTGCTGTTGTGAAGCGTAGTAATTCCATGTCAAGGTATCCGGTTGAGTCTCCGTTATTCGCACTCATTTTATTATAAAGATTTTAAATTAATAGTGATAATTGGTTAAAATGTGGGTAGCCCTGAATTAGAAGTATCCTTGTTTTTTACGATCTTCCATTGCCGCTTCTGACCTTTTATCATCTGATCGGGTACCTCTTTCGGTTTGGCGGGTTGCAGCTACTTCGGTAATAATAGTTTCGAGTGTAGAAGCCTCGGACTCTACAGCTCCTGTACAAGTCATATCACCAATAGTTCTGAACCTGACTACTTTTTTGAAGGTTTTTTCTGAATCTTTCTTTTGGATATAGTCGCAATCAGCCATGATCACATTATCACGAACAAAAACTTCACGTTCGTGGGCAAAGTATAATGAAGGCAGCTCAATTCCTTCCATTAAAATATATTGCCATACATCCATTTCTGTCCAATTACTAATAGGGAATACCCTGAAGTTCTCCCCAAAGTGTTTTCTGCCATTGAAGATATTCCATAGCTCAGGCCTTTGGTTTTTTGGGTCCCACTGGCCAAACTCGTCACGATGAGAGAAGAACCTTTCCTTGGCTCTTGCCTTTTCCTCGTCGCGCCTGGCTCCACCAACACAGGCATCAAACTTATACTTTTCAATAGTATCCAGCAGGGTCACCGTCTGTAGTCCGTTTCGGCTGGCATTATAGCCTTTTTCTTCAACTACTTTACCCTCATCGATAGACTCCTGAACAGAACCTACGATTAACTCTACCCCTAGTTTTTTGACATACTTGTCCCTGAATTCAATAGTTTCAGGAAAGTTATGCCCTGTGTCGATGTGTACTAAAGGGAATGGAACTTTGGCCGGGAAAAATGCTTTGCGGGCAAGGTGGGCCACGGTTATTGAGTCTTTACCACCGGAAAAAAGGATGGCAGGATTTTCAAATTGTGCGGCTACCTCACGAATAACATAAATTGCTTCCGCTTCCAGTTCTTTTAAGTGTGTTAGATTATAGGCCCTCATTTTATGCTTTGCTATATTTTACTTTTGGAAGAATATATTTTAAAAGTTCGTTCAAATTTTCTTCTGCAGAGTTATCTGCAGTATTTAACTCAACGTTGGGATTTTCCGGATGTTCAAAAGGAGAGTCGATCCCGGTAAAGCTTTTTATTTCCCCTCTTCTTGCTTTGGCGTATAAGCCCTTTACATCTCTTTGTTCACAAACCTCTAACGGACAATTAATAAAAACTTCACAATACTTATCTCCTATTATATCTTTTGCCATTGTCCTGATTTGTGCCGTAGGGCTGATCAGGGAACAAATCGTAATAACACCATTACTGGCCAATAGTTTTGAGGCTTCAGCAGCTCTTCGAATGTTCTCTGTCCGGTCTTCTTCGCTGAAACCCAGGTTGTTGTTTATTCCCGTTCTCAGGTTATCGCCATCAAGTAAAGCAGTGAGATACCCTTCGCCATGCAAGCGATTTTCTAAAGCGCGTGCAATGGTACTCTTACCTGAGCCTGAGAGGCCAACCATCCATATCACCAGAGAATGCTGCTTTAGAAGCTCCTCCTTTTTGTCGGTACCTAGTATAGAGTCAAATATCGGGTGTATGTTTTCAGCCATTTTTACGAAAATTTGAGTGGCAAAAATACAATTAATTAATATAATTTATAAATGAGCCACACATTTGTGTAGTTTTGTTTTCATGGAAATTCACATAAAGCAAGAAGAACTCATTGAGCTGACCCGTAAAGCAGGGAAAGCTATTTTAAAGATATACAATGATCTTGAGTTAGCCGGCGATGTTGACTATAAAAATGATAATTCGCCCCTGACTTTGGCAGACAAGGCTTCGCACGAAGTAATTATGGAAGGGCTCAAAACCCTTTATCCGAATATCCCCATTATCTCAGAAGAGGGAGAGCAGCTTGAATATAACGCCAGGAAGGACTTTGAATATTTCTGGCTCGTTGATCCTTTGGATGGAACAAAGGAGTTCATCAACAGAAATGGACAGTTTACCGTGAATATTGCTTTGATGCATAAGCACACGCCCGTCGCCGGCTTTATCTATACACCCGTACATGACAGTTTGTATGTCGGTATTAAGGGTGATTGTGCCTATAAAGTTGAGAAAGGAGAGAGAGCTGACCTAAAAGTTAATAATTCCACTGGCCAAAGAATTGCAGTAAGAAGTAAATCTCATGCATCTCCTGAGGAGGAAGGTGTACTGGAGCAGTATGATGTGGTTAATGATATTTCCGTGGGTAGCTCGCTTAAATTTTGCATGGTAGCTGAAGGAAAGGCAGATATATATTATCGGCATGGCCCTACAATGGAGTGGGATACCGCAGCCGGACAGGCGGTACTTGAAAGTGCAGGAGGCAAGGTTTTAAAGGGAACAGGACCGGAAGTTTTTAGCTACAATAAAGAAAATCTACTGAACGGCAGCTTCTTGTGCCTGGGCTTTTAAGATTTAAGATTTAAGATCTGTTTAATTTCCTGATGATCAGGAAGTCCAGAGTTAAGCTGAGGATGATCGAAAATACCAGGATAAGGGGTAGAAAGATTGCATCATCCAGCTTGTAGAAGATGATAGCCAGAACAATATAGCTTATGTTAAGCACTCCCAATGCAATTGCAGTCTGGGAGTGCGTCAATCCCAGTCGCATCAAAGCATGGTGCATATGATTCTTATCTGGAGTAAAGGGGGATTGCTTTTTTGATAGCCTAAGAATAAAGATCCTCAAAGTATCAAACAAAGGAATGATTATGATGCAGATCGCTGTAGTGATCGATGCTTCAAACTTGTAAGGGCTTGTATCAGGAAGCTGATAGTTAAAATCTATAAAATTGATAGCCAGTACCGAGAACAGGAAGCCGATAACCAGAGCACCGGTATCTCCCATAAAAATTTTAGAAGGCTCCCAATTAAATGTCAGGAAAGCCACTACAGCGCCAACCATGCTTAGGGCGAGCAGAGCCGTCAAAGTTTCCCCAACCAGAAAAAACCATACACCAAATGTTGATAAGGCTATAGTAGCAATTGTACCAGCCAGTCCGTCCAATCCGTCGATTAGATTAAAGGAGTTAGTAACCACAATGATGGTAAATATGGTAAGCAGATAGCTTACGAATTCAGGTAGCTCATATACACCGAAAAGTCCGTAAAAGGAGTGTAAGCCGGTGCTGGTAAGTATGATTACCATCGAAGCAGCTATAAGCTGGCCTATAAGTTTGTAGATCGGTTTGAGAGGAACTATATCATCCCTCATACCCACAACAAATATGATTGAAACTCCTGCAAGAATGAACTTGAAATCTTGAAATCCATCAATCGGCATCCAGATAACCAGCGATACAAAGAAGCCCAGAAAAATGGCTATGCCGCCCAGTGATGGGGTTGTTTTTTTGTGGATTTTCCTTCTTCCCGGGGTATCCATCATCTTTTTTTTCTTTCTCGAAAACTTGATGATCACCGGGATCACCAAAAAAGTAATGATGAATGATGTAGCTATTGCTAATGTAATCGAAGTCATCTAGGGTTTATTAGATGCGCAAAGGTAATAAATAATTTAATGTAGAACGGGTTGGGGCTAGAGAAGTTAGAGCTACTTTTGTAAAATTTCTACTATGGATTCAATTAAAGCACTCGAATCATTTTCATATTTTTTTAAGCTTGTTGTTTCAAAGCTATCAATTGCCGAAGGTAATTCATTTAGGCAATAAATTACTGGTGCATAGCTATTTTGATCAACAAAGCTTGCTAGTTCTTTCTGATGATCATCAATAAGGTTAAGATTTGGTACGACTATTACATCTTTAGACTCTTCTAGTAATTTGTAGACCGTCCCGGCTCCGGCGTGAGTAATAATGATATCTGCTTTTGAATAATAATCATCTATATTGCTTGTATAAGTGAAATATTGATGGTTTTTTGGTATGTATTTGCCATTTCCAATTTGGAAAATAAAACTATATTTTTTTTTATTTAATTTGTTATCACAAAACTGTATGAGGTTGTCGTAGTTTGTTGTTCCTACGGTTACAAATATTTTTTTATTATAATCTTCCGACATAAATTGCTTTTGGGTATATCGTTTTAAGAGATTCGTTTTGAATATAAAAATAATCAGCTATATGATACATCCACCTTCCTGTATTGGATTTTGAATAAAACCGGGACCATGTCTCCAAATGAATTATTTTCTTACCCATTAATTTAAATAAGATACAAAAAAAAATTGAGATTCCAGGCCCTGTGCTTATTACATACTTAAATCTATGTTTTATCATGGCAGAGACAAAGTGCTTGGTAAGGAACAACAGAAATTTCGGAAAACTTAGCAGGGATTGCCACAGACTATATTTTTTTTT
>NZ_SMLW01000562.1:0-7621 GCF_009711405.1 Fulvivirga kasyanovii
TAATGATACTGATAAAGATTATCCGAAAGATCAGGTTTTTCAAGAGCTGTTTGAACAGCAAGTGATAGCCTGCGCAGATCATACGGCAATAGTTTTTGAGAATGTAAAAATGAGCTATGATGAACTAAATAGAAGAGCTAATCAAGTAGCACATTATTTACGGGATAACGGAGTTCATACTAATGACATTGTTAGTATCTTGTCTGAAAGATCCTTGGATATGGTTATTGGTGTACTCGGTATTTTAAAGTCAGGTGCTGCCTATCTACCCATTGATCCTAACTACCCAGCGAACCGAATTAAATATTTCTTAGAAAACAGCCATTCTTCAAAAATCCTGATAAATGACGGTCTCCCTATAACAAATGAGTTTGAGGGAGAAATTATTAGAATAAACGATGCTGATATACTTAGCCAACCTGAGTATAATCCCGAGATCATCAACAGCGTAGACGATCTGGCCTACATGGTTTATACTTCAGGATCAACTGGAAATCCAAAGGGTGTGATGATCCAGCATAAACAATATCTTAATGTTACTTATGCTTGGAGAGAATCTTATAACTTAAGCCAAATTCCGGTGAACCTACTTCAAATGGCGAGTTTTTCTTTTGATGTTTTTGCAGGTGATATGTCAAGAGCTCTATTGAATGGTGGTAAAATGGTCATTTGCCCTGAAGATATTCGGCTCGATCCGGAGAGTTTATACAAGATTCTTGAAACGGAATCAATCAGCCTGTTGGAGGCGACACCTTCACTGGTTATTCCTTTGATGAACTATATTAAGTCAAATGACCTGAATACTACCTTTTTGAAATTGGTGATATTAGGGTCTGACATTTGTAAAGTGGAAGACTTTAAAACTTTGTTAAACAATTTTGGAACATCCATGCGAATAGTTAATTCCTATGGGGTCACAGAAGCAACGATAGATACGAGTTATTACGAAGAAACTGTTGATAATATACCCGACACAGGATATGTCCCTATAGGCAAGCCACTGGGCAATATGGAATTCCTAATCTTAGATAGTGATCTGAATTTATTACCAACAGGAGTAGTAGGGGATCTATATATTGGAGGCAGTGGGGTTGCTAAAGGTTATTTTGGAAGGGAAGACCTAACAATTGAAAGGTTTATTAACAATCCGTTCGACGCAGGTAAATCTCTATATAAGACTGGAGATTTAGGGAGGTGGACGAGCGATGGTAATATGGAGTTTCTGGGTAGGTCGGATGATCAAGTGAAGATACGAGGTTTTAGAATTGAATTAGGTGAGATAGAGAATGCATTATTACAGATCGAGGAAATCAAAGAAGTAATAGTTTCTGTAAGGCAAGAATCTGACGCAAGTAAATATTTGTGTGGCTATTATGTATCGCCAGAAATGATTCAGGAGTCGGATATTATAGAAAAACTAAGAGAAAACTTGCCAGATCATATGATACCTTACTTTTATGTTCATCTCGAAGCGTTTCCTCTTACCCCTAATGGTAAAATTGATAAAAGAAGCCTTCCGGCTCCTAGCATGGAAGGTAAAGCAGACTATATTCCTCCTTCAAACGAAGTCGAATCAATCATTGTAAAAGCGTGGTCCGAGGTACTCTGCAGGTCTGTGGATAAGATTAGCACAAAAGACAATTTTTTCGAAATAGGTGGGGATTCAATGAAAACCATGCAGCTTAAAACCAAGCTAAATCAGTCTTTGGACCGAGCTATATCAATTGCAATGTTTTTCGAATATCCAACGATAGCCTCTTTTGCAGAATATCTAAATTTTGAAAAGGAATTGGAGCAGAGTCAAGAGAAGAGTTTGGAAGTCATAGAGGAGGAATCATTAAATACATTGAATGAAATGCTAAATCTGATGGACAATGATTGAAAAAAAGAATGAAGTCGAATACAGCGGGCTTGAAATAGCGGTCATTGGGATGGATGTTCGATTTCCTGATGCACCCGATTATAACCAGTTTTGGAAAAATTTAAGGGTAGGAAAAGAATCAATAAAGTTTAGCACGCAAGAGGAACTAGAGTCTCTGGGCCTAGGCGGACAAGGGAGAGGGAATTTTGTCAATTGTCAAGGTGCGATATTGGATGATAAAGATTTGTTTGATGCCGACTTTTTCGGATACAACCCAAAGTCTGCTGAGATCCTCAACCCACAAATAAGAATTTTCCATGAGTCCGTCTGGAAGGCTCTGGAAGATGCTGCATGCGCACCATCAAAATTCGATGGAAGAATTGGTTTGTTCGCAGGGGCTGCTCCTAGTACGTTTTGGGAAATTGTCACCGAAATATCTGGTAAATTGGCCGAGATCGGTGATTTCGATGGGGGCCAACTGAATGATAAGGATTCCCTAACTACCTTAGTATCCTATAAGCTTGGTCTAACTGGGCCCAGTTACACGGTTCATACAAATTGTTCCACATCTTTAGTTGCTATTCATTTGGCATGTAGATCTCTATTAATGGGTGAATGCGAAATAGCGGTGGCTGGAGGTGTTGGTATGGCATATCAAACTCTTCCGGGATACACACACCAAGAAGGAATGATTTCTTCAAGAGATGGACATTGTAGAGCGTTTGACGAAGAAGCAAGCGGGACAGTAAACGGAGAAGGGTGCGGAGTAGTTGTATTAAAACCTTTAAAAAAGGCCATAAGAGATAAGGATAACATTCATGCAATTATTAAAGGTAGCGCAATAAATAACGACGGCAATGTAAAGGTCGGTTATACTGCACCAAGTGCGTTTGGACAAATAGCTGTTATCAGGTCGGCTCTTAACTTTAGTAAGATAAAACCAGAGACGGTTACTTACATAGAAACACATGGAACAGGAACTAAATTGGGTGACCCAATCGAGGTTAAAGCACTGAACAAGACGTACTTAACTGATAAGAGAAAGCATATTGGAATTGGTTCTGTAAAAACAAATCTTGGGCATCTTGATACTGCTGCCGGGGTGGCAGGTTTTATTAAGCTTGTTCTTTCTTTAAAGAACAAGCAATTAGTGCCAAGTTTGCATTTCAACCAACCAAACACTGAGATTGACTTTCAAAACTCACCATTTTATGTTAACACCCAACTTAAAGAATGGAAAAACACGGAAGGCCCACTAAGAGGCGCTGTAAGCTCATTTGGTATTGGTGGCACTAATGCTCATATGGTGTTGGAAGAGGCGCCTTACCGTGTGGAATATGAAAACAAAGCTGAACTGCGCCATATCAATTTATCTGCAAAGACAGAAATGGCTTTAGAGGCAATGACCAACAATTTGATCGAATTTCTAGAGAGCAACCAATCAATAAACCTGGATGAACTTTCTTACACGCTTCAAATGGGAAGAGAAAGTTTTTATTATAAAAAGTCAACACTGTGTTCCACAGTTGATGAAGTAGTGAACAACCTCAGAACAAATGAAAATACCAAAACATTCTCAAGCTTAACAGACGACAAAAAGATGGTTTTCATGTTTCCTGGCCAAGGTGCTCAATACTTTGACATGGGCTTGGCCTTATATGAAACTAATAAGTGTTTTGCCGAAATAATTGATAAATGTCTGGGTATCATAAATAAACTTCTTAAAGACGGAACAGATGTTTATGAAATACTATTCAGTACGAGGGGAAGTCAGAATGTGGTTAGAATTAACGAAACAAAATACACTCAACCCTTAATCTTCAGTGTTGAGTATGCTTTGTCTATGACCATTATGGATTTGGGAATCAAACCGAATATGATAATTGGACATAGTATTGGAGAATATGTTGCTGCCTGCATATCAGGAGTATTTACTTTGCATGACGCCTTAAAGCTGGTCGTATTGAGAGGAGAAATGATGCAAAAAATGCCCTCTGGATCTATGTTGGCTGTGGAAATGTCGGAGAAAGATATTGCACCCATCATTGAGGATATTCCAGTTGACATTGCAGCCATTAATGGGCCTGATAGGTGTGTTGTTTCTGGTGAAACAAAAGCAATTGAAAAATTTAATAGTGAACTCTCAAGGAAGGGTTATAAGGCTACCAAATTACATACTTCGCATGCCTTTCATTCCAGGATGATGCGGCCAATAGTTCAAGACTTCAAACGGCTGGTGCAAACTGTTTCAAGAAGTAGCCCTGAAATACCTTTTATATCTAATGTTAGTGGTATTTGGATTACCAAAGATCAAGCTTTGTCTGTAGATTATTGGTGTGATCATTTACTGAATCCTGTACGCTTCAACGATGGTTTGGAGCTTCTTTTTCAAACAGAAAAAGCCGTTTTTATTGAAGTGGGTCCTGGCCTAACTTTGAGCTCCTTAGTAAAGCCTCATGATAATAGGAAAAATAATCATCAGGTGATAAATCTAATGCGACATCCAAAGGAACAAGTAAATGACAAAACTCACTTGCTGAATAAAATAGGCGAGCTATGGCTGTATGGGGTTAACTTAGACTGGGAAAAGCATTATGACGGACTAAAGCCAAATAGAATTTCACTTCCGACTTATCCATTTCAAAGGAAAAGATATTGGATAGATGTAGATCCTTATCAAATGTTTGCCGACCAAGCCGAAACTCAACGGCTGCCACCAAAAAATTGGTTTAACTATGCTTCTTGGAAGCAGAATGTTCTTACCGGCGTACCTCTTGAAGGTAATGTGGTGTGGATAATTTTCGAAAATGAAGATCTAATTTCGAAACAAATATCGGGGTTGATTGATACAAAAAATAACTCATCAATTAAAATCCGTAAGGGTAAGAACTTCGAAGTCACTTCTGATAAGGAAATATCTATGGATCCCAATGATAGTTATCAATGGGAAATGCTCTTTAATCAGATAAAGGTTGAAGAAGATCAATATGTAAGCATAGTATATTCATGGTCATTGGTTCAGTCAGCTGATGATAATATTGAACCCAGCAATGGATACGAGGACTACTTCAATATTCTAAATCTATGCAAGTCTATCAACCATTTAGACACTAATAAGCACATACTCTTCAATGTGCTCACTAACAGTATATTTTATGTTCTGGGGGATGAGAATCTCAATAGGGAACGTTTTATCCTATCATCAGCTATTAAAACCATTCAGCAAGAATTTCCTAGTTTACATTGTAAACTAATAGACTTAAATGCTAGTACGTCTTTATCTAATGTTACCTTATCCAATGTTAAGGCTGAGATTACCAGCATGTCTAATGATAAGCTAGTAGCTATTCGCAATAGCTTTAGGTGGACAGCACAATATGAAAAACTTGAAATAAAAGATGATGCACCATCTTTATTAAAGAATAGAGGGGTATATCTAATTACAGGGGGCACTGGTAAGGTTGGTATGACATATGCTAAGTTTCTGATAAAGACTTACAACGCAACCGTTATCATTTGGGGAAGGAAAAAACTACCACAGAAGTCTGAGTGGGAAAAAACCGTTCAGTCAAAAGAAAGTCGATGGGAGCTAATTAAGCAGTTTTTGGAGTTAGATAGGCTCGAGGGAGAACTTATTTATCAGCAGGTAGATGTGATTGTCGAAGACAAAGTCGAAGAGGCTATAAGTTCAATATATAAGCAACAAGGTAAGCTTAATGGAATAATTCATGCAGCTGCGGTATCAAACGATGCTACCTCAGAAATACCCATAACATCTATAACCAAAGAGAATTGTGTGCAGCAGCTAGAGCCTAAGGTCAAAGGACTACTATCAATTAGTAAAGCAATTGAAAATAGAGACCCTGACTTTGTAATGGTAACTTCCTCTCTGGCTTCAATACTTGGAGGAATCGGATTCTATGGATATGCAGGAGCCAATGCTATGCTGGATGCCTATGTATCCTCTGAGAATAACAACGGAAATGTTACTAGATGGTTAAGTATAAACTGGGATGGATGGAGCGAAGAAACCGGAGATACGCTAATTTATGAAAGAGAGGCGCTAGAGGCGCTTAATTCTCTTTTTAGGAAAACCGGAGTAAATCAAATCATTGTTTCATTAACAAGTCTTAGTTCACGAGTGAAAAAATGGGTGGATATGGACTTGTCACTTAAAGAGGAAGTAAAAGGTCAAGAGACCGAAATTTCGAAGGATCGTCCCACATTGATGACTCCGTTTGTACAAGCCTCTACAAGTATAGAAAAACGAATGGTGGAGTTATGGAGAGGCTCATTAGGTTATAGTGAGATAGGCGTTAACGATGATTTCTTCGAATTAGGAGGAGACTCACTAAAAATGATTCACCTTATAGCTAAAATTCAAAAGAGGTTTTCTGTAGCCGTTCCTATTGATACATTTTATAACAAACCAACGATAAAGGCTATTGCTGATTATTTGAATCAAGCAAAAAAAAGCGACTATAAGGCTATTCCTAGAGCCGAAAAGAAAGAATACTACCGATTATCTTCGGCTCAAAAAAAGCAATTCATTTTGCAAGAAATGAATAAAGAGAGTATTGGATATAATGAAACTCAGGTTTTTCAAGTCCACGGGGAAATTGATATTGAAAAGATCGAATCTGCCATAAATCAAATCATAAAAAGACATGAAATTCTCAGGTCGTCAATTTCTATGCTTGGGGATGAACCAGTGCAAAAAATACTCGATCATAGCACCTTTAACTTATCTCAGAAAGAGGTCAAATGGGCGGATGTTGAAGAAAACATTAATGAGGCGATTAAACCATTTGACTTGGCAAAACCACCCTTTTTACGTGTGTTTATATTTAGAATAAGTGATAAGGATGGGCTAAATATAATGGTAATTGATATGCACCACCTTATTACAGATGAATACGCCTTCAGCAATTTTGTTAACGAACTTCAGTTACTGTATTCAAAGAAGAAGTTAGACGATCTTGAAATCCAGTATAAAGATTATTCCGAATGGCAACTAAGTGGTAAGCAACAAGAAGTACAATTGCAACAAAAAGAATATTGGCTCGATTCTTTAAAGGGTAAACTCAGAGCGCTTGATCTACCATATGACTTTATGAGACCAAAGCTTAAAACTTTTGAGGGTCGAAGGGTGGATTATAGCATTGGTGCAGAATTATCTGAAAAATTACTCAAACTATGTGAAGAAAATAAGGTCACCCTATACATGAGTATGTTGTCTATTTATTCTGTATTCTTATCAAAACTTACGGGGGAAGAAGATATAATTATTGGTACCCCAACATCTGGCAGACATAAGTTAGAGACACAATCATTGATTGGAATGTTCGTCAATACTTTGGCGATCCGAGTTTTCCCTGTAAGGAGCATGATATTTACAGAATACCTGTCTCATGTAAAGCAGGTGGTTTTAAAATCTTTTGAGAATCAAGACTATCCTTACGAGGCGTTAGTAAAGGACTTGTCAATTATCAAAGACCCTGGAAGAAACCCATTATTCGATGTATGGTTTGTTTTGCAAAACGTGAAGTCTGAGGAGGTAGAGTTTAAGGGCTTAGAATTTTCTAGTTACGATTATGAGTTCTCCACGTCAAAATGGGATTTTACTTTACAGGTCAGCGATAACAAAGGAGAGATCGGATTGATGGTTGAATATAATAAAGCTTTATTTAAACCTGATACAATCGAGAAGTTTCTGGGGTATCTTCATAGGATAATTGAACAAGTATTATCTAATAAGTG
>NZ_SMLW01000562.1:7889-19919 GCF_009711405.1 Fulvivirga kasyanovii
ATTGAAGGACGAACTTGATAAAATTGAATTTTGATTGATTGCGTCGCTTTCAAACCTCGACTTTAAATTAATTTATTCGAAATGAAACCAACCCTAACAAATAAGAACGACCTAGTAATTCTTGCAAATCAGAAGACTGAGCAAAGGAAATATTGGGAAAATAAGCTGTCTGGTAGAAACGATATTACTCATTTTGTTTTTGACAATATTGATTTGAACGATGACCCTGAATATGTTCAATATGAAGCTGAATTTTCAAATGTGACATATGAAATGATTAACAAAGTGAGTGCTAAGGCTGATATAAAACTCTTCACGGTGTTGTTATCTGCTGTTAGCTACATTACATCAAAATACACTGACGCAGAGTTGGTCTCTATTGGCACTCCTGTTTTTAATGAAAATACCATAACTCAATTTTTAGTTCTGACCAATATAATTGAGTCTGGTATGACGTTCCGACAGTTGTTGAACAATAGCAAATCAGAGTTAAGACAGGTGAATGAAAACTCTGATTACCCCTTAAGCCTGTTGATTGAAAAGCTAGGATTTAGAACTTCTAACTCACCTAGAGCAAAGCTGTTCGATATTTCACTGACTCTTGATAACATTCAAGATTATGAATTGGTGCAACAACACCAAGCAAATATAAATCTCCGATTTCTGAAGAAAGAAGACTCACTTAACCTTATTGTTGATTATAATCAGAATGTTTATAGCAAAACCTCTATTGATGATATCGTAAAAAAGGTTGAAAGATTCCTTATGAATGCCATGGTTGATTTGGATGCTAATCTTAATCAACTTTCTTTGATTGATGAAGATGAGAAGACAGAAATTGCAAACATTACTACGGGTCAAAATATACCTGTGGATAGTACTTTAATTCAATTATTTGAACAAGCTGTAGCTAACTACCCGGATGTAGTGGCGGTTAGCGATGAAAAACAGACATTAACCTATAGCCAATTGTCTCAGAGATCAAATGATGTAGCAAAATACTTAATAGACCACGTAGGGCGGGTAAATGAAATTTGTGTCTTGCACCATCGAAATGTAAATCTACTCATTTACGTTCTTGGTATTTTAAAGGCGAGTAAGACTTTTGTGCCATTAAATCCGGATGATCCGGCCGACAGGCTAAAGTATATTTTAAAAAATTGTGGCGCAGGCTTATTAATCACTGACCCTGAATATTTATCTTCAAAGACAAGCTTTATAAACCACTGTAAGGCAAAAAATATTGGTATAATCAGTAATCCGGTAATTGATAGCGGAAAGGTGACCACCTTCGATAACCTTTCCTTGCCCAATGCTCCGGCGTATATCGTATATACTTCAGGTACAACAGGAAAACCTAAAGGGGTTGAAGTCACTCATGGTAACTTATCTAATTATTTATACTGGGCATCCACTAGGTATTTAGGGAATAAGAGCGACAGCATGGCGTTACATTCAAACATTGCTTTTGACATGTCAATGACCTCAATGTTCACTCCGCTGATTAATGGAAATGAAGTAATATGTTTTCAGGAGCATCCTGACCAATTCATAATTGAAAAAGTAATTTATGATAACAGGACTACTGTACTTAAACTAACCCCTTCTCATTTAAAACTGATTTTGTACAAATTCGACAAGACAGAAAAGAAATTTAGCACATTGTTGTCAAACCTTAAGCTCAAAAAAATAATCGTGGGAGGGGAGGCGTTAGAGGCTCAAACGGCTCGGAGTATATATGATCTCTTTGATGGGAAAGTGGAAATTTTCAACGAATATGGTCCGACAGAAGCAACCGTGGGCTGCTTAGTTCATAGATATGATCTAAATGAAGACAAGACAGAAAGTATATCGATTGGTAAACCAATAAATAATATTCGTGTATTTGTTTTGGGAGAGGAGAAAGAACTGTTGCCCAAAGGTTTTGTGGGAGAACTGTATATAACCGGGCTAAGTCTGGCGAATGGCTATGTAAAAAACAAGCCTTTAACAGAGGATAGGTTTATAACTCTTCCGGATATCTGTGATACAATAATGTATCGAACGGGCGATATGGTTTCGCTTCTGCCAAATGGTGCTCTGATATATCTGGGTAGAAAAGATGAGCAGGTGAAAGTGCGCGGTTATCGTGTTGAACTGGGTGAAATTCGAAAACAAATAGCCTCACATGAGGAGGTTGATTCTGCAGAGGTTATAGTTAAAGAAGATCAGGAAGGAAGTAACTATTTAATTTGCTATTATACTTCACTAAACGATTTGAAACCGGCAGACCTGAAAGTATACAGTACGGAAAAGTTACCAGCGTACATGGTGCCATTACATTTTATAAGATTAGATCAGATGCCTTTGAGTGCCAGTGGTAAATTAAATAAAAAAGCACTTCCTCCAATTAAGGAAGACGATCTTCAAATTTTAAGGACTCCTCGTAATAAATTGGAGGAGGAATTACTGGTTCTTTGGAAAGAAACTTTAGAAAGTAGTCAAATTGGTATCGAGTCCAACTTTTATCAGATAGGGGGCGATTCTATTAGAGCTATTAGACTCATAGCCAAACTGAATAAGGCCTATAAGATCAAACTTGTGATTGCCGATTTGTTTTCTAACCCAACGATAGCAGAGTTATCCTCGGTTATCGAGGCGAAGGAAAAAAACACCGAAAATGAGCTCCTTGATAAAGTTAGGAAGGAAATTAAAGACCTTAAGGCTGAAATTATCAAAGAAAGAAAGGATTCAGCCGAAATTGAGGATGTATATCCAATTAGTGATATTCAATTGGGGATGATATTTCACTCGAGATTAGAAGAAGGGGGAGCTCTTTATCATGATCAAATGGTAGAGCATATGGCCTATTCACATTTTAATTTTGAACGTTTTAAAAAGGCTCTGGATCTAATGGTTAAAAAGCATAGCATATTGCGGACAAGCTTTGATCTAAGGTCACATAGTAAGCCTGTACAAATAGTTTTTAAAAATGTTGATCTCGACCTTGAACTATATCATCTTTCTCACCTGTCCACTGAACAACAAACCGATCATATAAGAAGGTTTTCTGAAGATGATAGATTGAAACCCTTCGACATTATGAAATCACCCCTTTGGAGGATTCGTGTCTTTGTGTTAAACAACAGTGAAATTATCGTTCTATGGGTAGTACACCATGCCCTGATCGATGGTTGGAGCGATGCCTCATTTAAAACTGAGTTACATAATACATATGAATTGCTAGGCCTGGACGATAATCATCAGCTTTCTTCTTTGAAGGCAGACTATAAGGATTATGTGATAGAAGAATTAGCAAACAGCAACAACGATGCATTGAAATCTTTTTGGGCCAAAGAAATTTCCTGCAGCAAACCGATCAGGTTTGGAGGTCAGAATAAGGTGAAGGAAAAATTATCCATAGGTTATTCTTCCCTAAAGCTGTCCAATGAAATGGAGGGAATGCTTGAAGAGTGTGCATTGACTTTAGGAGTGGACATTAAAACTTTATTTTTCTCAGCTTATTTACTTACCATCAAGACTTTGACTCGTCAAGATGATTTGATCGTTGGGTTAGTGGCCCATAACCGACCAGAGATAGAAGATGGTGATAAGATATTGGGCTGCTTTTTAAATACCCTGCCGATTAGAATTAATTTGGAGGATAGCTGGAATTACGGCGATTTAGTTCAATCTGTATATGCTAAGCTAAAACTCATACAAGAGTATAAACAATTAACTTTGCAAGAGATAAAGAGCCAGAGATGGAAAAAGAGTACCCAGGATACTTTTCTTTTTGATACAATATTCAATTACATGGATTTCCATATATATGACTCAGCCATGCAGATGGAAACACTGAACAATGAGGAGCTAGATATTCCCGACTGGTCAGTTACAAACTACACGTTGTCGCTCAACGTAGGCAAGGTGCGGGGCGGCTTTGAAATAGAACTGGTGTACCACCATGGAGTAGTATCTGATTTGGCCATGGAATTTTGTGGTATAATGAAAAGATCACTTGAATATATAATTAGACAACCTAGTGAAGCAATAGCTTCGGGCAGCCTGTTCCAGGACTTAGATAAGCTCTTTGAAAATGTTTATTGGAATAAAAAGTCCTATGATGATGTTGAAGTTTGGGAATTGCTGAAGAATTCTAACCAGTCAGAAACTGAATTGAAAGAATCAATTTTAGATATTGATAATATTAAACCCCTTAGCGAGAAGAGTATGCAAATTTTATCTCGCCCAATGTGCTTAACTCATCAAATTAAAGGAAATATAGATCCTGGGCGCATGAAAGGTGCATATATGCAGTTAGTAAATGAATTAAACCTTACAAATAATCTACTTAAAGGTAATAATGAATTAAATTCGAATAAGGACTTTTTGATCGAATTTACAATTTCTAAATGCGATCGTGATAAGATGGATCAGAGAATTTTTGATTTTTATCAAGCTGTAAGAACATCAAATGATATACAAATTTCTGTAGTGTTGTTCATATTGCCTGATGATAAGCATCTATTGCTTCAAATTATACCGGCATATCTATATGAGAGTGTGCTTTGGGAAGAGATGCAGAATCAACTTTGGAGGTTTTATGAGGGTAAGACTAATAAAGTTAAATTTGGTGAAGGATATGAATTTCTCAACTCTGTGACAAAACAATTGGAATTTTGGACTTCTGAGTTTTCTGAAAATCATGAGTATTTCAATCTTCCCACTGATTTTAAAAGTAAACAGAATAAAACAGAGGAATTTGAAACCTGTGACTTTAGTATATCGAGTGAAGTACTTGCTTCATTAAGACAAACTGGAACAGATAACCAAATCCCGATTAGCAGTATTTTGTTAAGTGCAATAGGTATACTACTGGCAAAACTTCAGAGTAATAGGATAGTTACCATTGAAGCTTCTTTGAGTCATGATCATGGCAGCCCTTTGGTGATCTCGGAAAATAATTCCAGATCCACTATACCCATCAATGTCGTACTGGAGGACACTAGTTTTTTAAATATTATTTCTGAAAATCATCGAAAGGTTATCGAATCAAAAGGAAATCAAGGATATCTGATCGATTATTTAGCCGAAGCATCGGATTCTATAAACACAGGACTTCAGAGTAGCGTTGTTTTTGAATATATAAAAGATACCAGCTTGGTATATGATAGTGAAGAGATAGAAGTCAAGCCCTATGGGCTTGCTGGCTTGGCCCAAAGAAGCTATGCACTGTCATTTCGGTTGATTGAGTATAAAGACTCACTAGGTTTTAGCATTCAGTATGACAGTGCGTTATTCAAACCTGATACTATTCAAAGATATTCTGGTTATTTTAATAATATATTGTCCAGTGTATCAAATGATCCGAAAATGAAATTGTCGCAAATAGATATTTTGCCACATTATGAAAAGTCTAGAATTCTTAACGAGTTTAACAGCACAGACATTAATTATTCTATTTCCGAAACGGTAATTTCTCTTTTTGAAAGTCGAGCGACCATTTTTGCAGATAAAGTTGCTCTATGGTATGGAAGTGAATCAATGACTTACGCAGAATTTGATGAATTAACAACAAAGATATCGTCTTACCTGATTAAGCAATATAATGTGCAATCCGGCCAGTTAGTGGGGGTAATGATGGAGAGAGAAAAGTACTTGGTGCCGTGCATTTTTGCAATATTAAAAACGGGTGCGGCATATGTGCCAATTGATCCTAATTTTCCTGAAGATCGAAAAAGGTTTATAATGGAGGATGCAGGATTACAGGTTTTGTTGACGAGAAGCGAGTATTGGAGCATATTTGACGATAGCCTGCCTGAGGTATTAGATATGAATACGGCTATAAATAATATTTTGGAGACAGAAAACGTTATTGACTTTCCTACTATTTCAAATAACGATCTGGCCTATGTTATGTATACATCTGGATCTACCGGCAGACCAAAAGGGGTTATAATAGAGCACCATTCATTAAGTAATATAATTCAATGGCTGCAAAGGGAATACGTTCTGGACTCAAACGACGTACTTTTGTTAAAGACTCCAATAGTATTTGATGTTTCCGCTTGGGAGCTTTTCTGGTGGCCTTTGGCTGGTGCATCATTAAGCATATTAGAGCCAGAATTTGAGAAAGACCCCGAAAGAATGATAGGCATAATTGACGCTCACCAAGTTACGGTGATCAATTTTGTTCCGTCCATGTTAAATATTTTCTTGTCAAGTCTATCAGATAGAATGGCCGTTGATAAGATTAAAAGTTTACGATATGTTATTGCCAGCGGTGAAGCACTGAAGCCGGAACATAAGGAGTCTTTTAAAGATCAAGTACACAATGCGGTTAACACACAATTGATTAACATTTATGGACCTACTGAAACGAACGGTGTAACATTTCATAATTGTGACTTTAACATCGATAATACTGCAATACCAATTGGTAGGCCTATTGACAACTCCCAATTGTTTATACTTGATGAATATATGCGCCCTGTCCCTATCGGAGTGTATGGTCAGCTCTATATCGCCGGTACATGTTTAGGAAGAGGCTATCTGAATAAACCTGAACTTACGCATTCGAAATTTGTAAATCATCCTTTTAGAGAGCATGATAAATGTTACCAAACAGGGGATGTTGCAAGATTCCTGGAAAGCGGAGAGATTGAATTTTTGGGTAGGATGGATAGCCAGGTAAAGGTAAGGGGTTTTAGAATCGAATTGTCGGAGATAGAGCATTGTTTAGCAAAGCATGAAAGCGTACAGGAAGCCGCAGTTGTTTGTATTGAGAAAAACTCAGAGATGTTTTTAGTGGCCTATTATGTGTCTGATAATGTCCTAGACCCCTTAGATCTAAAAGCTATGCTGTCACATAGCCTGCCATACTATATGATCCCATCTTATTATCAACATCTTGAAAGCATCCCCCTTACTTCTAATGGAAAGCGTAATACTAAGTATCTATCCGATTTAAATATTGAGTTGGAGCACAAATATTCGCCTCCAACCGACCAAGTGGAAAAAGACTTAGTGGAGATTTGGTCCACCGTTTTAAATATTGAAAAGGATCAAGTAGGGATTAATACCGATGTTTTTGACATGGGAGGAAGTTCTTTAACACTTATGTTACTTGTGGACAAGATCCACTGGAGTTTTGGGTATAAATTGTCCATAGGTGAGCTATATAATAAAAACAAAATATCAGAAATCGCAACAATGATCAGGGCTAATTTGGTAGTAGCTGATAATTTTGACGATGAGGATATTGATAAGATTGTGATCTAAATGTGAGTCAATTACAAGTCGTTGAAAAGGAATTCTTAAAAGGTAAATTAACACCTTGTTGACTCTAAAGCTGAAATTTTATTTAGTTGTTTTAATGATTTGAATATAAACAAAAACCTAATGATATCAGACGAATACCGCGTAGAGCAAATATCAGATAATGAAATCCTATTACCACAAAATGGGACTAGTGGTCCAATAGTGATTAAGAACTCACAAGGAACAGACTTTGTGGAATTTGCTAAAAATAATCAAGTTCAGTTAGATCAATATTTAACAATGTATGGGGCAATTCTATTTAAGAGTTTTAACATTGGCGGTGTTGATGGCTTTAATCAAATATTACCGAGCATATTTGACGAGCAGATTGAATATAAGCAAAGAACCTCTCCAAGACATTCCGTTTTAGGTAATATCTACACATCTACGGATCATCCAAGTGATCAGGTGATTCATATGCATACAGAATCATCGTATGCCACGAAGTGGGCCAAACGAATCTGTTTTTATTCAAATGTTCCTCCTGCCGAGGGTGGAGAGACGCCAATTGCAGACGTGAGAAAAGTGTTAGGATCCATTAACCCAGAGGTTGTCGATAAGTTCGAACGAAAGGGAGTAAAGTATGTGAGGAATATTATGCCTGGTGTTGGCATGTCTTGGAAAGAAGTATATCAGGTAGAAGATAAATCTGAGCTTATAAAGATCTTAAATGAGTGCGGTATGGAATACACTTGGGTTGATGAGGATCATCTTAGGCTGGAGTGGGTACGCCCGGCATTCCAATTTCATAAAGAATCTAATCAAAAAGTATGGTTTAACCATGCGTTCTTTTACAGTAAGTACTTGTTAGATGAAATAATTTTGGAGGTAATACCTGAGGAAGATTTGCCATTTTCTACCTATTATGGAGATGGTGACGATATAGAGAAAGAAGTTATCGAAGAGATAAAGATGGCATATTCGAAGCATATGATTTTGAATAAATGGGAAAAAGATGATGTACTTCTTCTAGATAACATGCTTTTTGCTCATGGGAGAATGCCTTTTAAAGGAGATCGTGAGATATTAGTAGCCATGGGTAACCCAGCTGAATAGTTGCTGCCTCCCTTCTAAAAATTTATTCCTGAGAAAAACACAAAAATCAGTTTATTAAGAATTTCATGAATCCTCGGCATTAGGTGTTAGTGAAATTTAGTCTGTCAAAAAAATGGTTTGACCCAATATGTTGAATGAGAAGGGGGATCTTAGACAGTTGTAGATTTTAAATTATTAAAATAATTATTTTATGATCGATGAAGCTAAAAATATGTTTGAGCCGATTGATAGGGTTAGACAAATTGACCTCGATACCTTTAATGACCTCTATGCCCTTCCTAGAATACCCTTGGTTATAGAGAATATGTCTTATAGTTGGCCCGCAACCCAAAACTGGTCTATTTCATCATTCAAAGAACGATTTGGTGATCATGTAAAACTAGTAACCAAATCCAATGATTCAACCATTAAAAAATTGAGGTTCAAAGATTATGTGTACTATATGGAAAACGTCAATCACGACCATGCCTTCTATTTAAAAAACTGGGAGTTCGTTGAGGATTGCCCTGAATTGCTTAATGAATATGAAGTTTTACCTCATTTTGAATCCTGGCTTGATTTTTTTCCCCAGTCTCAAAGGCCAAATTATAAATGGATTTATATTGGGCCAAATAAATCGTATTCCAAATTACACATTGATATTTTTATGACAAATGCTTGGAATATTCTTTTCGAGGGCAAAAAACTGTGGTTCTTTTTTCCTCCTTCCGAGAGTGAAAAACTAAAGGCAAATCATTTTCATCCAAAATTCCCAGGTTATTCCTTCCCTGTTGCCAAAGGTCTTAAAGGGTATTATGCTGTTCAGAGTCCCGGAGAGATCATGTTCACACCAGGAGATTGGTTCCATCAAGTGTACAATTTGGAAAAAACATTGGCTTTAACTGAAAATTATGTCAATGCAACTAACTATGATTTGGTCGAAAATCATTTAAAACAGATAGGAAATACAAAGATGGCCTCTCAGCTTGCGGAGCTGAAACGGAGGTGTCAGATCTAAGTCAGGAACATTGTTCTTTTTATTTTAAGAAAACCGAGAGCAATTATTTGATCGAAAAGTCCGGAATGATCAAAAAGTGAGATGATAGAATTGCGTTCCTTGTCCATGGATACTACGTAAAAAAATCTTCAAAATGAAAAAAATTGACTGTTTAGTACTTGGTCACTTAGAACTTGGTACTAACAATATTTATGCTTCACTTAAAGAAGGCGGTATCAATTCTGGTAGTTATCGAGACTTCAATCTGGGGTTTGTGACGATTGACGGAAAGCATTTCTCTTTATCGGAGTTATACAATGCTGAATTAAGTAAAAAATCAATTGAAAATGGGCTGATAATGAATAGCAATACCTTTAACGCGGCTATTTCTTATTTAGGTACTTATTTTAATCGGCGTGGATTGAGCTTTGATTATATTACCTCCATAGATTTGGAAAAAGAACGACTGAGGGAGGTTCTGATCAACAACCAGATAACATCTATCGCTCTTCTCACCACTCTATATGTTACTCCTGAGCCTATTGTTGAGATTGTAAAGTTTGTGAGATCATTAAATACTGATGTGAAGATAGTAGTTGGGGGGCCTTTTATCTCAACTATGTGTAGAACTCATGATGATGATTACATCGCTTATGTTACTGAATTTATCTTACAGGCAGATTATTATATCAATAGTTCACAAGGTGAAAAATCACTTGTTGATCTAATTCAGGCTTTAAACTCGAATGAACTGGTCAGCCATGTAAAGAATTTGTTTTATATAGAAAATGGTATTCTAATTAAAAATGAGACTAAAACAGAGCAAAATTCCCTACATGAAAATATGGTCGACTGGAGCCTGTTCAAAGATGACAATAAAGAATATGTTAATCTGCGTACGGCTGTTTCCTGCCCTTTTACATGTGCTTTCTGTGGTTTTCCGGAAAATGCAGGAAAATATCAGACAGTGACCCCCGAAATGGTAGTTGAAGAGCTTAAACAACTGGATGAGTTTAACCCTTCCTTAAAAAGTATCTATTTTATAGATGACACATTTAATGTACCTAAAGAGCGATTCAAAGAGTTGTTAAGATTAATTATTAAAAGTGGTTTAAACCTGAAATGGCATTCATATTACCGGTGTCAATTTGCTGATCAGGAATCCATTGAACTAATGAAAGAAAGTGGGTGTGAGGGAGTCTTTTTGGGTATTGAATCCGGAAGCGATGTTATACTCAGCAATATGAACAAAGGTTCTAAGGTGCGTCATTATGAAAGAGGAATAGAGCAATTACATAAAGCAGGTATTACAACATTTGGCGCGTTTATTACTGGTTTTCCCGGAGAAAATGAAGCTACCGTCAGACAGACAATCCAATTTATTGAAAATTCAGGACTGGATTTCTTTCGTACACAAATGTGGTTTTGTGAACATATTACACCAATATGGAGACAAAGGGAGAAATATAATATTGAAGGTGAAGGGTTTAACTGGTCACATAGTACCATGGACTCTCAAACGGCGTGTAACTATGTGGAAGAAATATTTTGCGAAGTAAAGAATGTAACATGGTTGCCACAACACGATTTTGATTTCGAAAATGTCTGGAGACTCGTTCACAACGGAATGGATATTGAACACGTTAAGAAACTGGCTCAAGCTTTTAATGCTGGTATTAAGGAAAAAGTATTGAATCCGTCAATTACTGAACTCAATAAAGCCTATTATCAGGAGATTCAATCTATAATTGAACGGCATATTTATTCTACTTGCAATGTCATCAGCATTTGACTGAAATCCTGCTAAGCTTATATTAAGATTGAATTTAACATACTGCTTCGAGACGACTTTTGTAATTAACAGGAATTACCAAATGATCAATGAGGTGCCTGATATATTAAGTTAAAATGATTTTTAGAGATAAGATCAACTGGTCGATTTAATAATTTGATAAGTAAATAATTAAAGATGAACACATGCAATGATTTACACCTGCAGAATGATGCTAAAATTGTAAGTAAAACGATTCCTGGAGAAAAATCCATAGAATTGATCAAGATCCAAAATGATAGTGAAGGGAGTATCGTATCTTACCCTAAAAGTATGCCTATTGCAGTAAAAAGGGCAAAAGGAGCTACAATCGAGGATGTTGATGGTAATATTTTTATTGATTTTTTCAGCGGAGCGGGAGTGCTAAATGTTGGTCATAGTAATTCCTATGTATTAGAATATATTAAAGAACAACAGGAACAATTGATCCATATGTTGGATTTTCCTACGGAGAATAAACTGCAGCTTATTCAAAAGATTTTGTGCCAGTTTCCAGAAGAAATGAGAAATCGATATAAGGTGAGTTTTTGCGGGCCAACAGGGTCTGACGCGGTTGAGGCCGCCATTAAGTTGGCTAAACATAAAACTGGTCGTGAGGGCGTAATAGCTTTTCATGGCTCTTATCATGGAATGACCTCAGGCTCCTTATCTGTCACAAGCAATGTCCAATTGAGAAATAGAATAAGCTCTTTGGTACCAAACATCAGTTTTGTCCCTTACAGTTATTGTTACCGTTGTCCTTTTAATAAGGATCAGGAGACATGTGAAATGGATTGTGCTGATTATCTCAATTACATTCTAAACAATCCACATTCAGGACAAGCCAAGCCTGCCGCTATACTTTTAGAACCTATCCAAGGGGAGG
>NZ_SMLW01000146.1 GCF_009711405.1 Fulvivirga kasyanovii
TTAAACAGATATTTCTTTTCACCTATCATCGGGTAGGCGACAAACAAAATGCTGCTGACATTACCTCTGAGGTGTTTTTAAAGGCTTTGGAAAAAATAGAAGGTTTTGTTTACAAGGGCTTGCCCCTGTCCGCCTGGCTGTATAGGATTGCCATTAATGAATGCAATGAATATTTCAGGAAGTCACGGCAACAAAAGCTGATTGTGCTGAATCAGGCTACTATTGAGCGTTTGGTTGAAGAAATGGGCGAAAAAACTTCAGAAGGTACAAATTTTCAGGTACTGGCAAACGCCATGAGACGGCTTGACGACCAGTCTGTTCAGATAATTCAGTTACGTTATTTTGAGGCCATGCCTTTCAAAGAAATCGGCCAGGTGCTGGACATCACTGAAAACAATGCCAAAGTAAGGTTGTACAGGGCCATTGCCAAACTAAGATTAAAAATGGGGTTGAAATGAAAAAATATAAAGTTATATCAGAAGCACCACATATCTCGGATGAGGAAATCGATGCGTTGAAAGACTTTGAAGGACTACTTAAAGTCAAAAATAGCAGGGCAGAAAAGCAAAAAGATACCAGATTTATCTATAAAACCATATTGTTGATCACAGTAGTTTTGACAGGGATGTTCTTAATCAATAACCACCTGGTGGATGAAGTGGTCGAAAACAAAAAGGAAAACGAAGAAAAGGTAAAGCCGCTGCCAGTCGAGCCAAGTAGGAAAACGTTTACGGAAGGGCTTGATAAAGAAGATGAATACTCACCTGTTGTGCCGGAGCCTAAAGACTCAGCTTCGGCAAAGAAAACGGAATATGAGACTAAAAATACCAAGAACGAAAAACCCTTGCCCGTAGAGGATGAAGAGGGTAGCGATGAACCCCAGGAGTATCATTATCAGGAAGCTCAGCCAGTTGATGGCCTTGAAGCCCTTTATGATTACTTTGATAGTGAGTTACGCTACCCTAAAGAAGCAATGACTGATTCGGTAAGTGGTGTGGTGTTGGTTGGTTTTGTGATCGATGTTGAGGGAAAACCACAGCAGATAGAGGTTCTGAAGTCCCTGGGGACTTATTTTGATAAGGAAGCCGTAAGGGTTATAGAAAACATGCCACCATGGAAGCCTGCAACAATCAATGGTAAACCTATTGCTACCAAACTCAATATTCCATTGACATTTCAAATGATTGAGAAATAATCCATAATAAGCTTTCTGACTATTGTTGGCCGCACACGGCAATATCAGGGTGATAATA
>NZ_SMLW01000232.1 GCF_009711405.1 Fulvivirga kasyanovii
GAAAAAGCAAGAATTTCGTTGCTTCGTTCACAGTATTACAGCCGACAAACCATACCTTCTCGTGTTGGCTTACAAGTTGATCTAGATAAGTCCATCCGTCATCTTCAGGGAAGCTGATTCCGGTTTGTTCGCCTTTCAAATCCTCCCACCACCAGTTGAATTTTGTGTACGTGTTCTTACGAATCACAAATTTAGTTTCGATCTTTTTCATGATTTCAGGCCACTCATGAATGCCTACAGAATCGAATTCATCAGGTGTTAAACCCAAGTTGCTTGCGACACTAGTAATTCTGATTTGAAACCCATAGTTCAGAAGTTGTTATACTGTTCTCTTACCTCTTCAATCTCTGTTTCAGTCAAAAACTCTTTCCAGAGGGCTTCTAATCCTTCGTTGACCAATGCTTCAAAAGCAGCATATATCCAATTTCCGAAATCCTTATCTTGATATTTGTAGACACGGTAATCTCCAACCAAAATATTATGCCCAAACCGCGCCATCCATTCCCTGGGGTTCATTTTGGTGTCGAATATTTCTGTTTTCCACCTGAGTTCTTCCTTTGCGGAGAGTTCTTTCGTTCCGAATTGTCCGTTCACTTTTATTAGGTTTTTAGAGTGGCGCAATTGTCCATAACGGCTGGCTAAACTACGTAAGCTTGGCCTATTTTAATTTAAGCTAAACTAACGTATTGCACTAGCCTTTGCAAGACCCTTCTTCAGCTTATGGAGTTTTAGCATTTGTTATCGATTTTATTTTTTCAATCTGTCAATGTAGGGAACTTAATAATGGTTATTTCAACTGAAAAGCAAAACGTTGAGAAAACGGAATCCAAGCATTAAGCGGGCTCTGAACAGGAACCGTTTCCCATAACTTGATGAATCCTGAAACTGAATCAGAGGATGCAATAGTATGCTTTAGTTGCTTTTCATTCCAGTTGGCATTTCGTTATTATTTTTTCGGCAGCTGTTCGTCCATCAGATATTTGAATTTGCCCAGCGACTGGTAGAAATAGTCTTTGGTAGGTAAGAATTGTTTAATAAAGTCCAAATAGCCTATAGATTCATAG
This sequence comes from Fulvivirga kasyanovii, assembly GCF_009711405.1. Classification (GTDB taxonomy): domain Bacteria; phylum Bacteroidota; class Bacteroidia; order Cytophagales; family Cyclobacteriaceae; genus Fulvivirga; species Fulvivirga kasyanovii. Next base: position 1,065 of record NZ_SMLW01000232.1, read on the forward strand.
CTCCAATTTTAGAAATAAATCCAGTGACCCTTCAATCGGCCAAGTCCATCAATTTCAATGGCCGGGGCAGGAATTTTGATAAAATTCATGACCAGAAACAGACCTTTCATAAATTTTGATTGGGTAGAAATTTTCTCCCAATCTATATCCGGAGAAATTAAAAACTGGCGATACCGTGTAGTTTCAGGGAGCGCTACACCATGATAGTATGTCTTGTTCTGAAATTCACCATACATGCCATTTGCACTATACCCAACAGCTATATTGATCCAATCGGGTATTTTGTCCCTCCACATAAAGTTATTAACATTTGTGCTGAGCCAATAGGTATGGCCATTATAGTCCAGAAACAAACTCTGAAAGTAGTTATCACCCAAATAGCCGTTGGACAGAGGCGCATATGCTGACCGGGAAAAGCTAAATTTGTATTTGAATAGTTGCTCATCAAATAATAGCTCCTGACTAATCACAAGCATAGAACCTACGGTATTGGCGGCCATATCACTCCATGAAAATCCCCAATCTTCATAAAGTCCGTCAAATATCTCAATAGGTGTTTGTAGTATAACTCCCATTGTACCCCCGTAAATAAGTGCTTTCTTTTTATTAACACCGGCACTCCGTAGCCATTTATAACAGAGATAACTCTCGATATAAGATCCATAACTATGTCCCATTTTATCTACCTGTTGATAGCCTTTGCTATCATTATAAAAATGAAAGGGCACACGCTTTTTATCTTTATACCATACATATTGCAGATAGGCCATGCTACCCAGGTAAAGCGATGCCTCTGTAACGATAGCGGTCTTTAACCTGGTTTTATTTACAGTATGAGTTGAGTCCAACAGACTATCTTGCCCATATGCTTGAATGTTGAGCAGATATAGTAAGATCAGAACAATCAGGTTTATTTTCATTAATATTATTTCTTTACAGTTTGAGTAAATTTCAATTGACAATTGGAAAGGAAAAGCATTTTAGGTATCCATGCTGCGTTAATCTCAGACCAGGTTGATGAAAATAAAAAGGCTCTCAAATTACATTCATTTATTGCCAAATTTCCCCTATGTCAAACCTTCCTTCCGTGATGGTTACGGTATCATCACACACATCGCTATAGGCTTTGAATTCAAATGTACCTGACAGGATCTTTTGATTGACATCAAACTTCAATAGTTTAACATGACCACTTAAAGCCTTCTTATAGGTGCAAGATGGAGAATCGCTATATTCAGTATATTCAATGCCACAGCACGTAGTATCAGTAAGACTATATGTCTTGTCAACCTGAAGTTCCGCCGAATCGATGATGGAGATAAAAAAGGATTGATCCGAAGCGTAGTTACTACCATATATATTAACAGACGTAGCGGTATCGCCAAGTTGAAATAAATCGGCTTCCGTTCCTGTTTGTCCTGGTGGGGCTTTAGGAGTAAATAATTTACCATTCACCAAACATCCAAAGGTATTTTTGCCTTCCGATGTTATGGGTGGTAATTCATCATCTTCCTGGCACGAACTGAACCCAATAAAAAGAGCCAAAGAAACCGGAAATAGTATGTATGTGAAATATTTGTTCATCCCTCACATCAATAAGTAATATCTCCAATATCAAACCTGCCCTCAGTTACCTTAATAGTATCGCCGCAATCAGGGTTATAGGTTGTGAATTCAAATGTTCCTGAAAGTACTTTGT
>NZ_SMLW01000313.1 GCF_009711405.1 Fulvivirga kasyanovii
AAAACTTGTCGGGCTCTCATGGAAGACACTTTATCCAATTTTAAAAAAAATAACCTGATATCAAAACCGATTAGGTCAAGGTCAGGAAATTATAGCAGGGCGGCGTATAGTATCTCTACGGGATGAAGCGCTTTGCGGGTTGTCCCATCTTTTATCTGATGCCTGCAACTGGTGCCATTTGCGGCAATAATTACATCTTCCGGTTGCTTTCTTACTGTCGGGAACAATACCAGTTCTCCAATGCTCATGGAAACCTCGTATTTTTCCTTTTCATAACCAAATGAACCTGCCATGCCACAACACCCGGAGGGGATCAGGTGTGCTTCATAATTTTTAGGCAAAGATAATATACGTTTGGTAGGTACCAAGGAAGATAAGGCTTTCTGATGGCAATGACCATGAAATTTGATCACTTTCTTTTCATCCTTAAAGTTTGCTTCGGTTATTATGCCTCTTTTTACCTCCCTTTCGAGAAACTCTTCAATCATAAAAGTGCTTTCTGCCAGTTTTTTTGTGGCTTCGATGTCTTCCGGTTCGGCAAGGTCTATATACTCATCGCGAAAGCCAAGTATTGCGGAAGGTTCGATGCCCACCAATGGAGTTTTATCTGAAATGATCGATTTAAAGATATCGACATTTCTTTTAGCTACTTTTTTAGCTTTGTCCAGTAAGCCTTTGGATAGAAATGTACGGCCGCTCTCTTCATGTTCGATCATTTTCACTTCATATCCCAGGCGGTCCAGTAATTTGATGGTCGTAATGCCTATTTCTACGTCATTGAAATTGGTAAATTCATCGCAGAAAAGATAAACTGCTCCATTTTTCTTGGCGGTTGAAGGTTTGTAGTTCTTTCTGTACCACGCACGGAGCGTCTGCTTGTACAGCAGTGGCATTGACCTTTCACCGGCAAAGCCCGAAATGGACTTGGCTAGCTTAGAGGTTACCGGGTTGGTGAAGGTGAAGTTGTAAAGCCCCGGGGCAAGTGCTGCCAGCTTGTTTAGCTTTGTAAAGCTTGCAATAAGCTTTGTTCGGAAGGGTACCCCATTGCTCTTGTAGTATTGGTGTTGCCACTCTGCTTTTAGCTTGCCTACATCCACGTTGGACGGGCATTCGGACTTGCAGCCTTTGCATGACAGGCAAAGCTCCATAACTTCTTTTATTTCCTGACTGTCGAAAGGGTTGGATTGGGTAGAGTTGGTCAGTACCTCCCTCAATATGTTTGCTCTGGCCCTGGTGGTATCTTTTTCGTTTTTAGTAGCCATGTATGACGGACACATGGTACCTCCGCTCAGGTGGGTTTTTCTGCAGTCGCCGGAACCGTTGCACAACTCAGCAGAACGCAAATACCCATGGTATTGACTGAAATTCAGGGTGGTGTCAAATTCACGGGTTTGTTGTCCCGGAACATACCTCAGGCTGCTGTTCATGGGTGGGGTATCGACGATTTTTCCCGGATTGAACAGGTGCTCCGGGTCCCAGGCATTTTTAATGTCTTTCAACAACTGATAATTGGCGTCTCCGATCATGAACGGGATGAATTCACCTCTTAGACGTCCGTCGCCATGCTCACCACTGAGTGATCCTTTGTATTTTTTTACCAGATGGGCTATTTCATCCAGTATGGTTCTGAAAAGCTCATTGCCTTCCTGAGTTTTCAGGTCTATGATGGGCCGGAGGTGTAATTCCCCAGAGCCCGCATGGGCATAATGAACGCAGAAAAGGTTATGCTTGGTCAATATGTCATTGAACTCACGGATATATTCCGGAAGGTCTTTAACATCTACAGCGGTGTCTTCAATTACCGGTACGGGCTTGGCATCGCCCGGGATGTTGCTGAGCAAACCTAACCCGGCTTTTCTTAGCTCCCATACCTTTTTTGTGTCTGGTCCGGTAACAATAGGGTAGTGGTACCCCATATTTTCCTGTTGAAGTTCCTCAATCAGGGCATTGGCTTTACGTGTCAACTCTTCTTCGTTGTCTTCCCGCAACTCAACCACCAAAATAGCCTGAGGGTCATCTTTAATGAAAAAGCGGTTTTGTCTTTGCTGGATATTGCCTTTGGTACACTCAAGAATGTAATTATCCATAAGCTCACATGCAGTAGGCTCATATTTTAATGCGATAAGGTTGCCTTTTAGCGACTCATAGACCGAAGCAAAATGGATGCATACCAAAGCCTGGTGTATTTTGGGGAGAGGTTGCAAAGCCAACCGGGCTTCGGTGATAAATGCCAGTGTCCCTTCCGAGCCAGCAATTAGCTTACAGAAGTTGAATGGCTCGTCAACTTTTTCGAAAACGCTACAGTGCTTCAAAAGATCGATCGCATATCCTGTATTCCTCCTTGGAACAGATTTTTTTGGAAAGTTCTCATCAATCTGTGCCTGGTTGGCGGGGTCGGATAAAATACTTTTGATGTTTTTATAGATATTTCCCTCCAGATTGTCCTGGCTACATTTTTCTTCAAACTCTTCATTGGTCAGGTCATGAAAAGAAACTTCTGACCCGTCACTTAACAGGGCATTGACAGCGATGAGGTGCTCGCGTGTGCTGCCATAAACCACAGAGTTTGAGCCGCAGGAGTTATTTCCGATCATGCCACCGATCATGGCTCGGTTAGCTGTAGAGGTTTCAGGGCCAAAATACAGTCCATACGGTTTGAGGTGCATATTCAGTTCATCCCTGATCACGCCGGGCTGTACACGTACCCACTTTTCTTCCGCGTTTACTTCCAGTATGCCTGTAAAGTGTCTGGACACATCCACTACAATACCAGCGCCCACTACCTGTCCGGCCAGTGAAGTTCCTGCTGTTCTGGGGATCAGGGATACTTTATGCTGATTAGCAAAACGAATAAGCTGACGAAGGTCATTATGGTCTTTAGGAAAGGCCACAGCCATAGGTACTTCACGGTATGCGGAGGCATCGGTAGCGTAAAGTGATTTGTAAGTATCGTCAAAATGTAACTCCCCGGTTAGGGCATTTTTCAATTCTGTAAGTTCCTTCTCCCTGATCAAAATTATTTTTGTTTATATTGCGTTTGAAAATTAATCGCTTTTTCGTTTTGTAAAAAGGTCTTTAGCAATTATGTTGAGGGCGTATTTCATTTTTTTAACTTTTATGCTTTTATCAATTCCATGAGACGAGCTCAGTCACTGCTTTTTGTTGTTATTCTTATTGTTATGGCCTCTTGCGGTTCTGCAAAGAAGGCGCAAGTTCGGCAGAATAAAGTAGATACGGTAATTAAAACTGCACGTAGTTATATAGGTACTCCCTACCGGTGGGGAGGCACTACCCGTGCGGGGATGGATTGTTCAGGATTGCTGATCAATAGTTACTCTGCCATTAATTATCCATTGCCAAGAACCTCGGCTGCTCAAAGCAAAGTAGGGCAGAAGGTAAAAATGAAAGACCTGGAACCGGGCGATCTGGTTTTCTTTGCCACGGGAAAAAGGCGCCGGAAAATTACTCATGTGGGGCTTGTCACTTATGTGAAAAGGGACAAGGTGAAGTTCATTCACAGCTCATCATCCCTAGGTGTGGTTGAGAGCAGCCTCGACTCAAAATATTATCAAAAAAGATTTATTACCGGTAGAAGACCTTTCTAGAATTTTTTAATATATTTGCTGTCCGTTTCCAAAAGGGGGATTAGCTCAGCTGGCTAGAGCGCTACACTGGCAGTGTAGAGGCCACCGGTTCGAATCCGGTATTCTCCACAAAACCCGGTCAAATATGGCTGGGTTTTTTGTTTTGTGGAGTTTTCTGCTATTCCCAGGTTTGAATAAGATTTTTACCTTGGTTTTCCAACTACTTTTGTTGATCCGTGAGTTCATTATCTTTTTTCAAATTAGCCACAATGATATGGGTTTAGAAAATGCTATTAATTCATAGCACATTGTTACCCAATTCTTATTTTTTCTTTAGAATTCTATCCAACCAGGAATCACGTTTCTTTACGGTTCCCAGGTCTTTATGGTATCTCAATCCGGATGTCTCTTTAGATGCATTTTCCTCCGCAAGTTTCTTAAACCGTTCGAAGTTCGTATTGTCTCCCCGACTCTGGGAAATTATAGCAAGAATAGAATATCCGCGATATTTTTCTAATGGGAACAAAGATTTCTCCAGCCGTTTGTGCATCAATTCCTCAGCTAAGTCAAAGTATTCTGGTTTGTTCATTTTTACTACTAAGTCTGAAAAATCTATGTCTGCTTGTGTTTTAATGTTAGGCCAAATTTTCTCAAAATCAACAGCTTCCTTGTAGTACTTTAATGCTGTTTCTAAGTCATTCCTGAGTTTATAAATGTTGCCGAGGGTATGAAAAGAGGAGCTTTTGATAAAGTTATCATTAGGATATCCGGACAGTAGCTGGTTAAGAAGTTGTTCGGCTACTATTAGAAGTTCAGGCTTTCCTGTTGCTTCAAGCTCAATTGCTTGAATTTTCAAGGTATTGAGGTCGGTTGCCTTTTCTGGACCTCTTCAATTTTGCAAAGAACTCTTCCTGATCAGATTTAGTCCAGCTTTTCTTTCTATACCAATCTTTACTCATGAGGTGATATATGGATAAATGTTTTGATTAAAAGGCGTTATAATCGTAATAACCAGCGAGATCATATTTGCTAAATACCGAGTTATGTTCTTTTTAAATTTACTGGCCTATGGATCACTTAATGAAGTTTCCTTTCCTGATACTGATAACCGCAGTTTATCATTAGATATAATGAGGTATTAAATATTTGTTTCAGTTGATCACCATAGATTTGCTTCCACGGAATGCCTGGTATTCTAATTTTTCGAAAGAATTGAACACAATAACGCTAAATGAAAGTCTGTTATTTTGATGAAAGCTTTTGGTTATTCAAAAAATTTATTTTTGTCATCCCTAATATGTGCATTATGATGTATTAATCTTCTCCTTTCTTCAAGTATTCAAGTCCTGCTATAATAAATGCCCCAATACTGAAAAGTAGTGCAGCTCCATTATAAATAATATTAAATTCAGGTAAGTCCTGCAATGCAAAATAGCCTAGAAGAAGTCCGCTTATGAGAAAAGATCTAAATTTAGTCTGGTTCATGATTTTGTTAGAAGTCCAAAGTTCTAAATGCCATACAAAGTCTGATATTCAGGTATTTTAGAAAATACTCGCATTATACATTCCTAAATCTAGCAAATCAAACCAACTTTTAGTCCATTAAGATAGTCACAATTTTGGCGTGTTGTAAAATGAAAAAGCCCCGGATCACTCCGAGGCCTTTATCTCATTCAAAATCAGGATAATTAACAGGATATTTATTTCCTTTTAGAAGTTCTATAATTCCCAGAGGGTTA
>NZ_SMLW01000619.1 GCF_009711405.1 Fulvivirga kasyanovii
AAGTATTTCTCATGATGGTATATAGCCATCCTTTAAGGTTGGTGTTCTGCTTAAATTTATCTCTATAGGTCAAGGCCTTCAATACAGTGTCTTGTATCAGGTCTTCTGACTCTTCCTGATCTTTGGTAAATCTTCTGGTAAATAATTCCAAGGTGTCTTTCAGGGAAGCAATTCTATGGTTGAACTCTATTGCAGTCATACTGTTTAATAATTTTAATTAAACGTTAAACAAAATTAAATTAATTAACTGATATTATCAATGTTTGTCTAGAGTTTAATATTTATGCTTAGACAATATCATTGCGTATCAGGTGATATCCTGAATAGATGAAAAATCATGCTAGAATTGTGTGGCCTACGATTTCAGGTAGAAGATATTCTTCAAATCCTTAGCATTTTGAAAAATATGGGTGTTTTTCGGGAATTTTATATCAAGGTCAAAAACCGGTTTGCCTGTAATATATAGTTCAGAATTGTGGAATTTTTCCGACAGTAGGGTAATAAATTCCTCGAGGCTTTCACCTTTTGGAAAATAAGTTATGCAGGTGACCAGGTATCTTGGTTTCAGCGCTTTAACTACTTCTTCCAAATCCCTGAGTGGTACGGCCTGGCCTAAATAAAAGGTTTTATATCCGATTTTTTTTAGTAAATAATTGAAAAACAGCAGGGCGAGCTCATGTAGCTCTTCTTCGGGAAGAAACAAAACGATCTTGTCTGCATCTTTCTGAGTGTTAATTGCCAGGCCGTCAATCGCGACTATTATCTTCTGTTTAACAAGGTTGGAGATGAAATGTTCCTGAATTGGCGTAATGTTGTTGGAAAGCCACAGAATGCCGATTTTCTCCAAAAACGGGTAAACTATGTCTGTGACCGTGGATTCAAATCCAAACCGGACGATATAGTTTGAGAGAAGTTTGTCAAACTTGGCTTCGTCCAGTTCTATCATGCAGATGGTGAGTTCATCTATAAGCAGTTCAAAGTTTGACTCTTCGGTGCTTAGCTCAGCTACCTGGCGATACATTTCGCTTGTAGAAAGTGATGCTATTTTAGATATTTTATGACCGTGATTGTTGAGTATGGAAATATTGAGGATCTTTTTCAGATCATCATCGGAATAATAACGGATATTGGTAGGGGTCCTTTTAGGGGTAATAACTTTATAACGTTTTTCCCAAATACGTATGGTGTGAGCCTTAATGCCTGAAAGCTTTTCAAGTTCCTTTATCGAATATTTCCCCATTTATTACTCCTGGTCTTGCCTTAGAACATTAGTGTTTTTGATTTGTTTAACTTATTTGCCACCAAGTCCTTACTTTTTCTTTGGATAAGCAAACATATTAATAAGTCAGATTTAAGAAAAGTACCGCAATATATGCTATGGTATAAATGTGGGCAAATGATTTTTTATTAATCACCTGATACTCACAACATTTAATTGCTCTTCAATTTAAATTATTGTTTCTGTTTTTTATGATATCCATCACCATCTGGAAAGTGAAATGTTTCAGGTACCTTGCAAACGGCACTTTTTAAATCTCAGCTCAGGTATCTCTTTCATCCGGCTAACCTCATGTGAGTACTTTTTTTCACTTGGTTAGGTCTGGAAAATGCTGATATCAACCTTTTTTGAGATATAAAATTTCTGTTTTTGTCAAATTTATAAAACTTAATTTTGATTTCGGGAATATAATTTTGTAAATAGCGTATCGTATTGATTTTCAGATCGACAGCAGTTGATATCAGTCTTTTACAGATTAAAGAACGCCCCACTTCTTTATAGCTCATGTGACGGAATTGATGCTTACCCCATATAATTTTTAAGACAAGCATTGTCATTATTATTAACCTAAACCAACTAATGTATGTTGAAACATTTACTAGTTTCCTGCATAGTACTGTGTACTATGTATTCTTCCTATGCGCAGGTGGGGCCTGTAAGAAAATGTGCCGCTCATGAAATATTTGAGAAGCAAAACCAGGACCCGGGAATAGCAGAAAATAGGCAGCAAATAGAACAGCACACGAGAGAATTTCTGCAAAGAAAAAACCGGGGAGCAGCACAAGCCAGGACCGGAGTACTTACCATTCCTGTCATTGTCCATGTAATTTACAAGACTGCCCAGGAGAATATCAGTGATGCGCAGATCCAGTCCCAGATTGATGTTTTGAACGAGGATTTCCGCAAAATGAACAGTGATGTAAGTGGTGTGCCTTCAGAGTTTACAGCTACTGATATGCAAATTCAGTTTACACTGAAGCAGATTACCAGAAAATCAACTTCAAAAACATCATGGAGTATCAATGATGATATGAAAAAATCATCAAAAGGAGGTGTAGACCCTATTGATCCTGCCCATAACATGAATATGTGGATATGTAATCTCAGCAATGGTACCCTTGGATATGCCCAGTTTCCCGGCGGGCCTGCTGCTACTGATGGCGTGGTTTTCTCCCCTCAATATTGTGGCAGCATAGATAAGCAACCTGCGGGAGAAACCTTTTACCTAAAATCTCCTTTTAATAAAGGCCGTACAGCTACTCATGAAGTAGGACACTATTTAAACCTGCGTCATATCTGGGGCGATGGTGATTGCAGTGCCGATGATTTTGTTGCCGATACACCTACAGCGGCTGAGGAGCACTATGGATGCCCTTCTTACCCTTTGAAGTCTTGCACTGACAATGGAGGTTTTACCAGCGACATGTTTATGAATTACATGGACTATGTTGATGATGCCTGCATGTTTATGTTTACTCCGGGTCAGAAGGCAAGGGTAGATGCTATATTTGAGTCAGGAGGCGCAAGGGCAGAACTTGGTACTACTTCTGGCGGATGCTCTTTGTCAGCTCCTTCAGGACTTGCATCATCCAACGTGGGAGAAACAAGCTTTACCCTTTCGTGGAATGCTGTTTCGGGAGCTGCTTCTTACGATGTAAGCGTAGCTGGAACGGTTACTACGGTTACCGGAACTTCCAAGAGCTTCACCGGCTTGACCAAAGGCACATCGTATACCTGTAAAGTTAAAGCCAACTGCGAGAGTGGAAGTGGATCATACTCTCCTGAAATAACAGTAACTACCACGGGCAGCAATTGCTATGAAGGTCCTGTAACATTGACGTTGGTACTTGATCAATACCCTTCCGAGACAAGCTGGACTTTGAAGTCAGGAGGAACAACGGTAGCATCGGGTAGCGGTTATACTACAAAAGGCGCTACAATAACGGAAACCTTTAACGTAGGAGCCGGTGCTTATACCTTCACGGTTAATGATTCTTATGGTGATGGCTTCTGCTGTAAGTATGGTAACGGATCATACACCTTAAAAGATGTTAATGGTAATGTGATAGCAACAGGGGGAAGTTTCACTACCTCAGAGTCTGTAAACTACTGTACCGAAGCAGGTGTGGCTGATACTCAGGCACCTACAGCGCCAGGTAACCTTACTGCATCAGGGATAACCCAAACTTCTGCAACAGTATCATGGACTGCTTCAACCGATAATGTGGGGGTGACAGGGTATGATGTGTATGTAAACGGATCATTGAACGGTTCCACAACTTCTACCTCCAGAACCATTACCGGCCTTACCGCTGGTACTAACTATTCCTTATCGGTGAAAGCAAAGGATGCTGCAGGAAATGAGTCGTCCGCAAGCACGGCAAGTATAACTACACTCTCTCAAAGCGTTACCTACTGTAGTTCCAAAGGCAACAGTACCAGTGACGAGTGGATCAAAAGTGTACAGATTGGAAGTATTAATAACAACTCCGGATCAAACAATGGCTATGCAGATTTCACTTCATTATCAACTTCGGTAAATAAAGGGTCGAGCTATACCATTACTATTACTCCGGCCTGGTCAAGCACTGTTTATAGCGAAGGTTACAGTGTATGGATAGACTATAATCAGGATGGTGATTTCACAGATTCAGGAGAGCAGGTTTTTACCAGAAGTAAAACAACTTCTTCCTCAATAAGTGGAAGCTTCACTATTCCTTCAGGCGCACTTTCCGGTGCTACCAGAATGAGGGTTTCTATGAAATACAATGCTATTCCTACATCTTGTGAGGCTTTTAGCTATGGTGAAGTAGAGGATTATACTGTTGTGATCGGGGCATCTTCAAGAACTGTTGATGCTGATGCAGACATGAGCCTGTACCCTAACCCGGCATTTACCAGTACTACAGTTCACTTCTCAGTAGCAGGCAATGCACAGGATGTTAATCTGAGCATTTTTGACACCATGGGACGTTCGGTTTATCAGCAAACCATACCTCAGGTAAGTGGTGCGCATGATGAAACCATTGATATCAGTGGCCTTCAAAAAGGACTGTACCATGTAGTGATCAGAGGTGAAGATATAAGTCAGACTAAAAAGCTGCTGGTGAAATAAATAGTTAAAATTAGTAGTAGTCGCAAGGGCTGTACCGAAAGGTATGGCCTTTGTTTTTTATACACCTCTGACGGACCGCGAGTCCTGTCAGGGGCATAAACAATTATGAATAATTCTGTAAAAAATTGAGGAACAAGAACAAACTTTCTGTTTATTTCAAATTGTTAAAATTTTCTTTTGATTTCGAAAATTTATTTTTGTATCTAGCGCAATTAATTAGCAAATCAACCGTTGGATGGCGTCAATCTTAGAAAGTTTTAAAGAACTACCCACTCTTTACATCTCTCGCCCGAGGATAGATGCTGATGTTCCGGTTGTAGCCAAAGAGACCAATCATTGGAAATCATTAATTAACCTAAACCATATATTGTATGTTAAAACGTTTACTAATTACCTGCATGGCCCTTTGCAGTGTATACGCTACTTATGCGCAAGTGGGACCAGTCAGAAATTGTGCTGCTCAGGAAATATTTGAGAAGCAAAACAACAATCCAAAAGTTGCCGATAAAAGGCAGCAAATCGAACAACACACCCGGGCATTTTTACAAAAGAGAAGCAAAGGAATGGCACAGGCTAGAACCGGTGTGCTTACTATCCCTGTAATTGTCCATGTTATTTACAGCAATGCTCAGGAGAACATTAGTGATGCGCAGATCCAATCTCAGATCGATGTTTTGAATGAGGATTTCCGCAAGTTGAACAGTGATGTGAGCGGAGTGCCTTCAGAGTTTACTGCTACTGATATGCAGATCGAATTTACACTGGCACAGATCACCAGAAAATCAAGTTCAAGGACTTCTTGGGGTACCAATGATGATATGAAAAAATCATCTCAGGGTGGTGTAGACCCTATTGACCCTGCTCATAACATGAACATGTGGATATGCAATATCGGGGGAGGAATCCTGGGTTATGCTCAGTTCCCTGGTGGCCCTGCTTCTACTGATGGAGTTGTATTCTCACCTCAGTACTGCGGTAGCCGTGACAAACAACCTGCGGGTGAGAACTTTTATTTAAGTGCTCCCTTCGATAAAGGCCGTACTGCTACTCATGAGGTAGGTCACTACCTCAACCTGAGACATATATGGGGTGATGGTAACTGTAATGTGGATGACTTTGTGTCTGATACTCCAACAGCATCAGCTCCAAACTACGGATGCCCTAACTACCCTTCAAAATCATGTAACAGCAACGGTGGCTTTACCAGCGATATGTTTATGAATTACATGGATTATGTTGATGATGCTTGTATGTTTATGTTCACTGCCGGTCAGAAGGCCAGAGTGGATGCTATATTTGAGCCAGGTGGAGCAAGAGAAGAACTGGGATCATCTACAGGTGGATGCTCTTTAGCAGCACCTTCCGGGCTGGCTTCATCAAATATCGGAGATAACAGCTTTACATTATCATGGAACGCTGTTTCAGGAGCAGCTTCTTACGATGTTAGTGTTGGCGGTACTGTAACTACGGTTACCGGTACTTCAAGAACTTTTACAGGCCTTACAGCAGGTACAGCCTATGCATGTAAAGTAAGGGCCAACTGTGATAGTGGCAGCGGTGCTTATTCTTCAGAAATCACGGTAACTACTACAGGTAGCAATTGCTCTGCAGGTCCTGTTACCCTGACACTTGTACTTGATAACTATCCTGCTGAAACTAGCTGGTCAGTTACATCTGGCGGAAGCACTGTAGCTTCTGGTAGTGGCTACTCTACAAAAGGTGGTACCGTAACAGAAACATTCAATGTTGGTGCCGGTGCTTATACATTTACAATCAATGACTCTTACGGTGACGGTATCTGCTGCTCATATGGCAATGGTTCTTACACGTTAAGAGATGCCAATAATAATGTGATCGCAACAGGTGGCGACTTTGGTTCTACCGAATCAGTAAACTATTGTACTGAAGGTAGTGGTGCCGATACTCAGGCTCCTACTGCACCCGGTAGTCTTTCCGCATCAGGTGTAACACAAACTTCAGCTACAGTATCGTGGACAGCCTCAACAGATAATGTGGGTGTTACAGGTTACGATGTATATGTAAACGGTTCATTGAACGGAACTACAACCTCTACTTCCAGAACTATCACAGGCCTGACTGCCAGCACAACTTATACGGTAGCTGTAAGAGCCAAAGATGCTGCTGGAAATGAGTCATCTGCAAGCTCAGTGAGCGTTACCACACTTTCTGACAACATCACTTACTGTGATTCAAAAGGAAATAACACCAGCGATGAGTGGATACAAAGAGTACAATTAGGAAGCATCGACAATAACTCAGGTTCAAACGGAGGTTATGCTGATTTTACCTCATTGTCTACTTCAATAAATCCAGGCTCAAGCTATACCATAACCATCACTCCTGCATGGGCGGGCACTGTTTACAGAGAAGCTTATGGTGTATGGATCGATTACAATCAGGATGGTGACTTCGCAGATTCAGGTGAACAGGTATATAGCAGAAGCAGAACAAATGCTTCATCAATTAGCGGAAGCTTTACAGTTCCTTCAAGCGCACTTTCAGGAGCTACAAGAATGAGAGTTTCTATGAAATACAATGCTAATCCTACATCTTGTGAAACATTCACTTATGGTGAAGTGGAAGACTACACCGTTGTTGTAGGAGGTTCTGCAAGATCTGTTCAGGCAGTGGATAAGTCAGACATGGGATTATTCCCTAACCCAGCGTTCACCCACACTACTGTACATTTCTCAGTAGCAGGTGATGTTCAGGATGTTGATCTTAGCATCTTTGACGCTATGGGTCGTTCGGTTTACAAGCAAACCATTGCTCAGGTTAGTGGATCTCATGATGAAACTATCGATATCAGTGGCCTGAAAAAAGGACTGTATCATGTAGTGATCAGAGGAAAAGACCTGAACCAGACTAAAAAATTATTGGTGAAGTAATCACCGGAAGAACATAAGTAGTAGTAGTTATGAGGGCTGCGCCGCAAAGGTGTGGCCCTTGTTTTTATTTGGCGGTCCTTCTGAAATTTTCCACCCTGCACCCTAAAGTTTATAATCAAATTCTATGGGGAACATTCAGGGTATCCCGGACAGGATTAGTACGAGAAGCTTTTGGGATCAAACGTTAAACCTGTGGAGTAAATGGATTGGAAAGTAAAACAAGTAATGTGAAAATTGCTGCTGAAAATTAAGTAAACCGCGCTTATTGTTATATTACACACCTTTGCCTACTGCTTTTGCCGATTGCTATTAACAACTCCCTGTCAGCAAAGAGGTGAAAGTGTTAGGGTCTCCCCAGAGATTCCGCTTGATCCGATGGCTGTATAGATCTTACAATTTAGCAGTTGATTGTTGCTTCTAAATCTTTCTAAAAACAAATGATACCAGACGCGGTAATTCCTTCTCGTTATCTTCATCAAACCATTCGTCAATCTCCTGCAGTGTGAAGCCATGCTTCACGGCAGCTTTTATGTAGTCCGATATGTGATGGGTAAAACAATCCAGTACTACAAGCCCTTCATTGGTTTCGAACCGTGCTTTGCTTCCGGAGTATTGCTTGAACGGGTGCAGTTCGCAGATATAAAAAAGCCCATTATTTCCCAGTGCAGCGTTGGCCTCATTAAAGATAAAATCAAGGTCTTCGATATGTTCCAGCACAAGGCTGGATACAATCAGGTCCGCCGGTTGGGCCAGTGAAGGCCAGTTTTGAGTAAGGTCAGCCTGATGAAAAGTAACATGGGTGTCGTTTACTTTTTGCCGGGCTTTGTTCATCATTTCTTCTGAGAGGTCAAACGCAGTGAGGTTTGTGGCAAGCGATGCCAGCCATGAGGTGTTTTTACCTGTGCCACAACCCGCTTCAAGTATGTGGCTGAACTTGTGACCAGCCAGTGTTTTTCTGAGCACTTTAGCTTCCAGGTCCCTGGTTTTATTGATAACGGTATCATAAGTGGCGGCCCAGGTGTTGTATCCTTCTTGATTGTTCATATTAAGCTTTATCGGAAGTTTAACAAAAGTAAATCCTGACGGGTTATTACCTTAAATTCTACGGAAAACCAACAGATTAGTTATGAACAATATTAAACTCTCGCAGATATTCATATTTACTTTTCTTCTAACGGCCCTCACCGGTTGTGAATTCATAGGAGCTGTTTTTGAAGCCGGTGTTTGGGTAGGGGTATTTATAGTCGTTTTTGTGCTTTTTTTGATTATTTGGCTTATTCGTAAGCTACTTTGATCATAAAACCTCTTTATGAAGGACTTCATCATATATTTTTTGATATCCAGTTTTCTATGAGGTAACGTGCAATAGAATCTATTTTGGACAGGCTGATCTTTCCGGTTTGAGAGGCCTCCAAAAGCTCTTTGGCTGTAAACCAGGCAGCATTAGGCACCTCATCCTGATCCAGTGTGAAATCCAGCGAATCGCTTTCCGCAGTGAAGCCAATCATGATCGAGGCCGGAAAAGGCCAGGGTTGAGAAGCTACGTACCGCACGTTGCTTACTGCCAGGCCTACTTCTTCCATCATTTCCCTTTTTACGGCTCCCTCGAGCGTTTCTCCCGGTTCCACAAAACCTGCCAGCGTTGTGCAAATAGTACCGGCCGGGGTATCATGTACACCCAGCAGGCACATAGGCTCTCCATGTTGAGGTACATGTTCTATGAGTGTGATAATGGCCGGGTCAAGCCTGGGAAAACACATGGCCTTGCAAGCCTGATTTGTGCATCGCCGGGCATGTCCTCCTTGTATGGCTTCAGACTTTGATCCGCAATGGCTGCAATAAGCATGGGTTTTGTGCCAGTGCATTAGCCCTCTGGCATAAGCGGCCAGTGATGCCTGCTCCTGGGGTAGCCGGGTGGCAACCTTTCGTAAATCGTGAAATTCACCCGCAGCTACCAGTTGAGATGCTTCTTCCAATTCATATGCAGAAAGGTCAACTGCAAATACCGGCTTTTCATTTTCCAGTCCCAGAAAGATGGTTTCGGTAGTGACTGAAAAAACATGTTCCGATTGCTTAAGCAGAAGATAGCTAAGGCTGTCGAGGTTGGCAGAGAATAAACTTTTGCTGCGCCAGTAGGGCATCAGCAATGCCTGAGGTGACTTAAGCTGGTCAGAAAGCCAGGTCTCGTCTTTCCGGAGATTGCCGGCCCTGTCTATGGGGTTTTGGCAGTAAAACAGTTTCACGTCCTGGGTTTTAGTTTTTTAGTATTGAATATGGATGCTGGCTTACCAATAAGACTTGGCAATGATACAAATATTGTAGCAATGCTACAATATTTGTATCATCAAAATGTCTACTTATCTAGTATACTGTCCCAACTGATTCGATAAACATTGTCAAAGCCATTTTCAACACTTTCCATCATATCAATAATAGCCTGATAGTTTTCTGCCGGTTTTATTGAACTTCTATTGCTTGTAAAATATAGGTATTTGCCACCAGCCGATACAAACGGGCAATAGTCCAGGGCAGTTGAATTTACAGCATTAGAGAGCCGCTGAGCGGGCAGCCATTCGCCCTGCTCGCCTTTTTTACTGATATAGAGATCGCCGCCTCCCATGTCGTCAGACCGGCCATACGAGGTGAACAGGATATAACTTTCATCCGGAGCGACAAAGGCATTGAATTCATAAGTTGCGCTGTTGACCGCTTCGGAAATGCTCTTAGGCAGGGTGTATTTGCCATTGACCCAACGGCTGACATAGATGTCTTCCTTGCCCTTATTGCCTTCATATTCAGCCGTGAAGTACAGGTCTCCATTGCTGGTCACTGAAGGGTAAAACTCATTCATATCTGTATTGATGGGCGAACCGATGTTCTTGGGGGCTCCCCATGTGTCTTTGTTTCTTTCCACATACCAAATGTCATAATCCTTTTTTGTGTCACCGTCTACAGACCGGTTACTGACAAAATACAGTCGCTTTCCATCTGGTGAGAAAGCGGGCTCCAGATCACTGTATTGTCCCGAAAACGAAGCCACCTGAGGTTTTGACCACTTTCCTTTGACTTTGGTCAGTCGCATGATAACGCTGATCTCGCGCTTATAGCTTTGCAAAGTATAAAACACTTCATTGCCGTCTGCTGATATGGCGATGTCACGGTTAGGGTATTTGGAGGAAATAAGCCCGGGTTCGAAAAGTTGGGCAGTGGTGTCGCTGGCATTCTGGCTGAAAAGTGCAGTGCTGCACAGCAAAGTCAGCAGAAGAGGGTATATCGGTTTTAACATGGGTAAGTCAGGGGTTATGTAAAATTTACACAACTAAATTAAAATATATACAATAAGCAAAAAGAATGCGCTGGCTACTCCAAAACTAATTTTCCCATGTGGAGAAAGGTTTACTATTCCACCCATCAATGAGCAAAATGCCAGAATGTACACCAGAAATATTTTAGGGCCATAGATATTGCCATAAGCCCGGATAGGATATAAAGGCTTTGCAGTTTTAATAATATTGATACCTGTATGGGTAATGAATGTCCGCTTCACTGCCACGCTGTCTCCAGCCTTAAAGTAATCGTGATGTTCTTCGGGTATCCGCAGTCCTGTGCCGTCCCCTATAAATACTTCAATGGCAATATCATAGTTGGACATGCCCTCGTTTATATAGTTTTTTTCGACAGCGCTGACAATATCCAGCGTGGTTTTGCGAGGCAGGTAGTAATCAAGAAAAAGAAACAGGCAAAATACGAATGCCACCCTGCTGAATAGTATAGAGTATTTCAGATAGGGCCTGATACTGTCTTCATATTCCTCTTTTGTAGGCGTTCCGGTCGGAGTATGCACCGGAGGCCTTTTTCTTTGCGTGTAAGTCCTGCGCATGGTAGGTGGGCCTGGCTGCGTAGTGCTATTATACAGCAGGTCATACTGCAGCCGCTTTCCCTCGTTTCCTAAAACCTGATATGCTTCATTGATATCGTGAAATTTTTCAGAACTGCCGGGTTGCGAACTGGTGTCGGGGTGGTAGAGCAGAGCCAGCTTTCTGTAAGCTTCTTTGATTTCATCCTTTGAGGCTTCCCTGTTTATTCCAAGTATGCTGTAGTAGTCCTTCACGATAGCATTTTCAAAAACGACCTCAAATGTAAGTAATCCTCATTAAATGCATGAGAAGGGTCAATCAAGGTTAACCCGATAGTAAAGAATATGAACTGTGAAAGTGAATGCAAAAAGCAAAAGAGATGTGAGTATAACGGGCACGCCAAATAGGGACAAAAGGAAAAGCGAAATAAAAAAGTAGAAATACTTCTTTAGCGCGTCTTCGGCTTCCGATGAGAAGATGAAAAAAGAGGCGAATAATGAAAGGCCAATACACAATCCATAAATGATCAGGCTTAGCAGTAATTCTGCGGAGCGTTCAGACGGAAAATACCTGATAAGAACCCATATTTCCGGCAGCATGAGCAGGAGAATGCCACTCCACTGTATGATAACCCTTTTTATTCCTGAAAGAGGCATATTGATCATCCATGGTACACTTTGCTTATGGAATTTAAACAGTTCCAGAATGAGTGTGATATTGGCCATAGAAACCAGTAGCATACCAATAGCCTGCCACCTCCAGTCATATACCTGTATGTCGTCGATAACCTGAAAAGCGATCAATACAGCGATGGAAAGGGCTTTGGTGGCCAGGTAGAGCCATAGGCGGGTATGCAACAGGTTACTCAAAGGCCATAACCAGGCCGGTGTAGCTATCCATTTATTGATCGCGGTCTTTAATCTGTTTGGTCTGGTGTTACTTATCGGTTGCGCAAGGTGCTTCCGATAAAGATAAACCGGCAATACACTGCCAATACAAATGTAGCTGAGCAGTGTACCAAGGTTGATCCAATTGTGGTATTTAAACATGAAGATGCCTGTAAAAGCTCCATAAGCTATTATAGGGGCACTTAGTGCAGCCTGCATGGTTAAAAGTATATTCCATTGTTCCCGGGAGCTATAAAAAATAACATTCCGGATCCAAAGATTTTCCTTGCTGCTAAAGGCTTCCAGTGAAAAACGAAAAGTTGCCCACAGGTATATTGACCAACCGATCATGGTATAAAGCAAAAGCATTGGACTTTGCGCTACGGAAGAGGCTATGGCTACATGCTCCTTGCCACTGAGGAAACCAATACCGAAAAAGAGCAGAAGCAGGAAGAAGCCGCTGTTTTGAATGTAGAATTGCTTCGCGACTGTTTGGAGGAGGATGGAAACATGTCTCATGATCCGGAGCAAAGCGCGTTGTTTTCAATATAGTAGGTGCCCCTGAAAATGAGTGGGAGCTGATCAGGAGTCTGATGCGTGGAAACCAGGAAGGTACACTCCTTCTCGTTGTAGGTAATCAGTTCCGAAAGCGATTTAAGTGTATCAGCGTCAATGGTTGTAAAAGGCTCATCCAGCAGGATAACCCTGGGTTGGCCGAGGAAACCAAGCAGGAGTGATGTCTTTTTGAGCATGCCCGATGAGTAGGTTTTTACGGGCTGATGAATAAAACTGCCCATGTTTAAAGTATCAATCAGGTCTTCTATCTGCTTGCGCGGAGCTTTTTTGGCTGTTGCAACAAAGGAAGCCAGATCATGAGCAGTTAAAAATGGAGGAAAAACAGGCTCTGCTTCGCAATAATTAACATGCAGGCGGTATTTAACCGGGTTGTGCTTTACACTGAGTTTTTCATCCAGGGCAATTTCGCCGTCGAATTTCAGGAGTCCTGCAATAGATTTAAATAAGGTGGTTTTACCCGAACCATTGCTGCCCTGTATCAGGTGGCAACCGTTCCGGAAATGTTGTTTACGAATATTCAAAACAGGCTCATGGCCATAACTCTTGGAGTAATCCGATATAGAAAGCATCAAGTCAGTTGTTTTGCCTAATAGTGTGCAGGCCAGCCGGTTTCTTACAAGTCAATACATAAAAATGCTGGTTCAGGCAGATTATCCATCAGGTCACAGCAACGGGTTTTGTGTAGTACCCTGTATCGTCGAAATTGCAGTATCCCATTTAGCATTTCGTTAGGAAAAATATGCAAGGATAAATTTTTATATATTTGTTTTACAATTTATATACAAATGGAGAAAACATATTTAGGAGAATTTGAAGAGCTGGTGCTTACCATGGTAGGTATTCTGAGAGAGGAGGCTTACGGCAATGCTATTGTAAATGAGATCAGGGACCGCATGGAGAGGGAGGTTAACCTCAGTGCCGTACATGTAACACTGTACCGCCTGGAGGATAAAGGGTATGTGAAGTCATCGATGGGAGGGGCCACGGCTACCCGCGGAGGCAGGCGAAAGCGGATTTTTACCATTACCAATGCAGGGTTGAGTATGCTACATGCCATACAGGAAAAGCGCATGGAACTCTGGAAACTACTGCCACAGCTAAAATTTGCAGACCTATGAAAACATCTGTACAGCCGCCAAAATGGGCTATCGATTTTCTGGAGTGGTTTTGCCCGGACAGACTTGTCGAATGTGTGCTGGGAGACTTGCTCGAGCAATTTGATGATGAGTTGGAGCTTTATGGAGAAAGAAAGGCCAGGCGACGTTTTGTGTGGAATGTGGTCCGGTTTTTTCGTCCCGGCATCATCCTGAGAAACAAATTCAAACTCAAAATAATCAACACTATTATGTTACTCAGTTATTTCAAAATTGCGATACGCAACATCAGAAAACAGAAACTATATTCCTTTATCAATGCCTTTGGCCTAAGCATAGGTATAGCCTTTTGTATACTCATTTACCTGTTTATTCAGGATGAACAAAGCTTTGACCAGTTTCATGTCAATAAGGACAGGATTTTCAGGGTAGAGGAGAAAAGCTATGACCGGTGGTCAGAAGATAAAGCGTACCCATACCGGCACTCGGCGTACCTGCAAACCGGTCTGATGCAGGTGCTCAAAGACGACCTGCCGGAAGTGCAGATGGGCACAAGGTATAATTCGGGCGGACGCGGAGTTTTCAGGCATGGCGAAAAGGTATTTACCGAAAAGCTCACTTATGTAGATGCCGATTTCTTTAAAATGTTTTCATTCCCTCTTTTGCAGGGAGATGCAGAAAAGGTATTTAAAGATAAGTATGAGGCTGTCATTACCCCTACAATAGCAGAAAAGTACTTTGGTGATGAGGACCCTATTGGCAAAACGGTGGAGATAGATGTTAACGGAACGGTCACTTACACTGTGACAGGAGTGATACAAGAAGCCCCGGCCAATTCCAGCTTTAGTTTTGATGTACTGATCCCTCAGGAGAACAGGATGTTTTATGACAGGAACATTAACCGGTGGGGCAGCTACTCCACCCCAACCTTCGTGCAGTTGGTCGAAGGAGCTGATATGCAGCAGTTCAGTGCCAATCTGGATAAGGTGATTGAAAAATACATAGCTGAGGATCTGGAAGAATGGAGAGAAAATAGCAATTTGCCCGATGATGTCAAGCTGCTGGAACTGCAGTACTCCAACCTGTCAGACATTCACCTGAATACCAAAGTATCGTGGCAGAAAACCAGTGATCCGCAATATTCCCTGATATTGGGAGGTATTGCCATCCTCATCCTTATCATTGCCTGCATCAACTACATTTCCCTGGCACTCACTACTTCAACTGCCCGCAGGACAGAGGTGGGCATAAGAAAAGCAGCAGGAGCCAAAAAGGGACAGTTAATCTATCAGTTTGGCTTTGAATCCATAGTACTGGCCCTTATTTCCATGATTATAGGATTAGGCCTTGTAGTTGTATTCCTGCCATCGTTTAATGAATTTACCAACAAGAGCATAACGCTCGGAGGTGCCAACATATCCGGCCTGCTCGCCGTGAGCTTTGTTGTAACCCTGCTGATAGGTTTGCTGGCCGGAAGTTATCCGGCGTTCTTTCTATCCTCTTTCCGGCCTGTGCAAGTGCTTAAAGGGGGCTTCACTTCCAAACTTAATGCTGTATTTACCAAGCCATTGGTAGTGCTTCAATTTGCACTTTCTGCTTTTTTGATCATCAGCTCAGTGATCATGTACCGGCAGATGCAATATATTACGGCCAAAGATCTTGGATACAACAAAGACCAGGTATTGGCTATCCCCACACAAACCGGATATAGCAAAGAGGGAAATAAGATGGTCGAAAGGTTTAGAAATTATGCAGCGGCGGAGCCTTCCGTTATTTCCGTTACCGGTACCAACACCTCTTTTAACCAGGGGTGGTCCAGAAGTGGGTATGAAATTGACGGTGAGCAAAAGCAGGCTTACGTGTATGTTGCAGACCCGTACTATGTGCCAACCCTGGAGTTGACTCTGGTGGAAGGCAGGAATTTTGATCCTAATCTGGCCTCTGACAGTAGCGCTTTGATTGTCAACGAAGCGCTGGTAAGGGATATGGGATGGGAAAACCCACTGCAAGAGCATCTTAACTGGCGTGAAGACAGTACCGGTCTGGGGCCTAAAATCATTGGAGTGGTTAAAGATTACCACTTCCTTTCTCTGGAGAATGAAATAGAGCCGATGCTTATGAGCATGAATACAAAAGATGCAGGCTTCCAGACCACCATGCTTGTAAAGATCGATCATGGCAATATCCCGGAATCGATAGATAAAGTAAGAAGTCTGTGGAATGAGCTGGCTCCTGATAAGCCCTTCGATTATACCTTCATAGATGAGGATGTTGCCAAACAATATGCTTCATATAAACGCTGGATGAATATCATGGGCCTGTCTACTGCTTTTGCTATATTGATCTCGTGCCTCGGACTGTTTGGTTTGGCAGGGATCAATGCCGTGAACAGGACCAAGGAGATAGGCATCAGAAAAGTGCTGGGGGCAGAACTCATGAGCATCTTTGTATTGCTCAACAAGCAGTATGTGTGGCTGGCTTTAATAGCCTTTACCCTCGCAGCGCCCCTGTCATGGTATGTGATGGATCAATGGCTGGCTGATTTCAAGTTTTCCATAGCCATGGGCTGGGAGCTGTTTGCTGTTAGTATGGTTGCAGGGTTATTGGTGGCACTTACTACGGTAAGTTATCATGCCATAAAAACGGCCTTAGCCAACCCCGCCGAGACATTGAAATACGAATAAACAATACCTCAGCCGCGGTCGGCCCAATGCCCGCGGCTGAGATGTTTTGCTACACATGCATAGTGCCTTCCAAAACCACATGGGCCTGGCTTATAACTTCAAGCTCTGTATCACTGGTAATTTTAAGCTGCAAATACCCGCCTCTTTTTGAAACCTGATAGGCCTTCATTTCTTTTTTGTCCAGCAGGTTGCCCCAGTATTTTGCCAGTACGGAATGGGCTGCACCGGTTACCGGGTCTTCATTAATGCCTATCCACGGGCAAAAGCACCGGGAATAAAAATCATATTCATCATCATCAGATTTGGCAGTGACCACCACTTCCTTGACAGTGTCGGTACTTGCCAGCAGTTGAGGGTAGTCGGGAGTGAGACTTTCCAGAAGTTGTTTGTTTTCTACTTCTATCAGCAGCATGTCCAGCGCTTTGGCAAACCGGGTATTTACCGGGAAGCTGATCCCCAGTGCGTGGTACAAGCTGTTGTCTGTCTGGTAATCAACTGTTTCGTATAGCGGAAACTTCATTTTGATCCTGCCGCCCGTCTCTGGCCAGGCAAAAAGGTGAAGTGCATGACCGGTTACAAATTCTACCTGGTCATTTTTCAGTACATCCAGCACAAGCTTGGCCGAAGCCAATGTAGCATGGCCACAAAAAGGGATTTCAACTGTGGGTGTAAAGTACCTGATAGAAAATACGTTTTTGTCCTGCTCATTTTGAAGCAAAAATGCCGTTTCCGAAAGGTTAAGTTCACCGGCTATGGCCTGCATGGTTTTATCAGGCAGTTGGCTTTCTGCGAGGCATACCCCCGCAGGGTTTCCTTTGAAAGCTTCATCCGTAAAGGCATCTATAATATAAGTGCTGATTTTCATAAAGCTGTTGGTTCGAAGAAGCTAGATAACCTTCTTATTAACACGGGTTTAAATTGTAATTCATGTCCCAAATATTGAATTTTACCCTTCTTTGGGAATTATGTTTGGGTATAATGCAATATTCGTATTACTTTTCTAATAACCTAGCTTCTTATTTCCCTTATCATTTTGTATATTGATTGAAGAGTCTTGTCAATAATTTAACCCCTAAATATTATGAAAAACTCTTCCATTTCCTCTTTGATCTTAGTCATTTTTCTAATAACGTCACTTCAAACCCATGCCCAAAATGAATCGGATACTACCGATTATTTTTCGATGTCATTAGAAGAGCTTATGAACCTGACCATTACGGTGGCTTCAACCGAAGCGTTGTCTCCAAGAGAGTCTCCGGGTATTGTTAACCTGATCACGGCAGATGAAATATCAAGGTCCGGAGCCCGCGACCTGATCGATGTACTGCGTATGATCCCCGGTTTTGAGTTTGGTGTGGATGTGCAGGGTGTGGTCGGTGTAGGGGCGAGAGGTAACTGGGGGCACGAGGGGAAAATTCTGATACAACTGGATGGTCAGGAGATGAATGAAAGAAGTTTTGCAACCACCCAGCTAGGTCACCACTTTCCGCTGGAGCAAATAGAGAGAATCGAAATAATCAGGGGCCCGGGGTCTGCTATTTACGGTGGTTATGCAGAGTTGGGTGTGATTAATATCATCACTAAAAAAGGAAAGGCCCTTAATGGTATTAGTGTGGCAGGTACATACGGGCAGTTGTCGGAAACACTGGGTAGGGCAGAAGGTACGGTTATGGTAGGCAGAAGCACAGGAGATGTGGCTTTTGATGCCAAATTAACCGTAGGGCAGGGAAACAGAAGCGACAGAACTTATACTGATTTTTATGGAGACTCTTACGATATGGAAGATAACTCCGAACTAAAAAACCTGCATATCAATAGTGGCCTGTCATACAAAGGGTTGGGTATACGGCTGATATACGAAGACTACCAGGTGCAGCAGCGCGATCTTTTTGATGCGGCTATGCCGGTGCCGGTAGATATGCATTTCAAGGGAGTATATACAGAGATAAAGTATGACTATAAGGTATCGGATAAGGTTAAACTAACCCCGAAGATCAAATATAAAAATCAGCAACCCTGGCTTACAAACAGTGCTTTAGCCCGGCAGTTGGACGAGAATGGCTACGCGGGTGTTTTTGCTGATAAAACTGTTGAGCAAACTCTGGGAGACCTGGCACTGAATGTCAATTTCACGCCTAAGATCAATGTGATAGCCGGTATGCAATACTATGTGGACAAAGGAGAATCAGTCCCGGGCTATGAGTATGAAATAACCAATAGCACCGATGTGGAGTTTTACAATTTCAGTGCTTATGGGCAGGGACTGTTCAGGTTGGGCCTCGCCAATGTTACGGTAGGTGCCCGCTATAATAACCATGAGCAGTTTGGTGATTCATTTGTACCGAGAATTGGGGTTACCAAAGTGATTGACAGGTTTCATGGTAAACTGCTGCTTAGCCAGGCTTTCAGGGCGCCAAGTATTCAGAATATTGATCCTAATCCAGATATCGAACCTGAACTCACTACAGTTTTTGAACTGGAAGCCGGATATCAGCTTACTTCTAAAATGGCTCTTACCGCCAACTTTTTCGACATAAGGATCGAAGACCCCATTGTTTACTTTTATGATAGTGATACCGATGCGGAAGGCTACGAAAACTACGACGAAACAGGTACCAGGGGTGTGGAACTGGAATATAAATACAAGGACACCTGGGGATCGCTGGGCTTTAACTATTCCTATTATACAGCCCATGGCGACAACAAAGTGGCATCTTACAATGTGCCCGGGGACAAAGACAAACTATTGGGCTTCGCTCAGGGTAAAGCCAATCTTTTCGGGTCATTTTTGCTGACGAAGAAACTTACTTTCAGCCCCTCCGTTACTTATCTGGGAGAGCGGGCAGGATTCGTAATAGCAGATGCCAATGACAATCCGGTACTGGCCACTTTCGATCCAGTGGTATTTGCAAATCTTTATTTCCAGTATAAAGACCTTTTTACCAAAGGGCTAACAGCCGGTGCAGGAGTTTATAACCTGACAGACAATGATTACGCTTACATACAGCCGTATAATAGCGGACACTCACCTTTACCTGCTGCGGGCAGAGAGATAGTGGTGAAATTGAAATACAGATTTAAGTTTAATTGATTAGTTGAAAGGGGCCTCCAAGGATGAGGTTTGATGTTTAAGGTTATTGAACTGAGGAGGCTCCTTTTTTATTTTTCTGTTCCGACCCTGCCCAGGTGAACCAATCCGAAAGCCGGCCCTATAAGCAATACAATAAATAAAAAATCAGGAGCGATAAGCGAATCGAGCCAGGTCAATAGCTGAATACTGACAATGGTGATGGCAAAGCCAAGGCTGTTGACCACCGTAAGCCCCGTACCGATGTAAGCTTTGTCAGCCGTTTGCGCTACCAGGGTTGAGAACTGTGGGGAGTCAGCTACCACGGCCATGCCCCAAATCAAAAGGATCAGGATAAAAAGGCCAACCGGAACCATGAACAGTAGCGGAGACAAAAGACAACAGATACCTGACAAAGCCAGCGCTGCAAAAGCAACTTTTTTACTACCAAATCTCATAGCTACATGGCCTCCTATGGCGCATGACAGTGATCCGGCCCCGATGGTTATGAAAGACCATAGCGGCACATTCAGGTCAGTGCCTGCCGATGCGTTATAGTACCTCAATATAAACGGGATAAAAGCCCAAAAGGCATAAAGCTCCCACATATGGCCGAAGTACCCGAAAGCGGCATTTCTGAAATTATTGTGCCTGAAAAGTTTAAATATTATGCTTAGGTCAAACTTGCTTCCCCGCTTTCTGAACGGCCCGTCACCAACGCCGGCCAATATGGCCACACCACCCATAACGGCTACTGATGAAGTGGCTATCAGTATGTACTTCCAGGGCAGGCCACCTGTAAGATCCCTGATCAGGTGCGGAAAGGCAGTGCCCAGTACCAGGGCACCTACCAGGTACCCCAAAGCTTTGCCCAGCCCTTTCTCATGCCAGTCCGAGGCGATCTTCATACCAATTGGGTATATTCCGGCAAGGAAGAAGCCTGTAATAAAGCGGAAAGAGAGGATCACCTCATAACCGGTAGAAAAGAGAGGCCCGAGGTTGAAAATACTGCCAAGCAGGGCACAGGTGAAAAATACTTTTGAAGGTGAAAAACGATCTGCAATGGTAAGAAAGGCAAAAGTAAGTGTGCCTGCAATAAACCCAAGCTGGACTGCGGAGGTAATAATGCCCAGTGCATTGGCAGGAAGTGATAGTGCCTTGTCCAGGTCAGGTAAAATAGCATTACCGGCAAACCATAGCGATGTGCCTGCAAACTGGGCGATAACAATGATCGGCAAAACATAACCGGGCCTTAAACGGGTGTCTCTCAATGCTGTAGCTTAAGACCCGAAAGTTAATGTATTGTTACGGATAAGCCAAAACCGCTTATCATGTATATATCCAGAGACCAGGCACTTCAAAATCTCTTCAGAAACTATTGATATATTTGAATGTAAACAAAAATCAAAACAACAGGCTCAGGACACTGAAAGATGCTCAGTGCATAAAAAGCCGAAGTAAGTAGATGAAACTGTTATTAGTAGAAGATCATGCCGAGCTTGCCAGCAATATAATATCGTATCTGGCCAAGGAAGGCTACGTGTGCGAGTGGTGTAACAGCTATCAAAAAGCAATCAATAAACTTTCCGGATTTGAGTACGACATTATCATGCTCGACCTCATGCTGCCGGATGGGGACGGACTGGATATCCTCAGGTTCATTAAGCAGCAGAATGCCGATGCCGGAGTACTGATCCTGTCGGCCAAAAATGCTTTGGATGACAAGATCCAGGGCCTTGACCTGGGTGCCGATGATTATCTGCCCAAGCCTTTCCATTTGTCTGAGCTGAATGCAAGGCTAAAAGCCATTTACCGGAGGAGGAACCTGGGTGGGGCTCATGACATCATATTTAATGAAATAAGCCTTAACACCGATACGATGGAGGTCAAAGTCAATGACCGGTACCTTGACCTTACCCGCAAGGAATACGAGATGCTACTCTACATGATCGTCAATAAAAGCAGGGTGCTCACCAAGCAGTCCATTGCAGAGCATCTTTGGGGCGACTATATGGATTCGGTAGATTCCTTCGACTTTGTATATCAGCATATCAAAAACCTGAGAAAGAAGATCGTACAGGCAGGCGGGCGTGACTACATACAGACCATGTATGGTTCGGGGTATAAATTCAACCCTAATATCTAGCACATGAAACTGATATTCAAAATCACCCTGCTTTACCTGCTGATCTCGCTGGTTGTATTCCTGATCGGGGGCATTATCACCCATCAGATCATTATGCGGGAAGTCATATATGAGGAACAAAGGTTTTTGAGGGAACGGCTGGACTTTGCCATCAGAATGATCGAGCGCAGAAAGCTTCATAAGCCTTTTGAACGTGACAAAATAAAGATCATACCTCTCGGTACCCGGGGAGAGGAAACGGAAATAGCTTTTTCGGATACCGTAGTGATGCATAGTACGCTGCAGCGCATGGAGCCCCACAATAAACTGGATGTAGTTAAAAAAGTGGGGCAGCAGTATTATAAAATTACCCTTTATGACCTTATTGTTGAAGAAGATGACATTGCCGAAGGGGTAAATGAAGCCTTGGTGAAGGTTTACTTATTACTTCTTGTAGTGGTGCTTATCCTGAGTTGGGTGGCTTCGGCCTTCCTGTTAAAGCCTTTTAACATCACCCTGGATCACATCAAAAACTTTAGCCTTAGAAAAAACAACCCCATTAAGTATAAAAAATCGAACACCAAAGAGTTTGATAAGCTTAATAAGTTCGTGGAAGAAATGACGGAGAAGATCCAGACGGACTACCAGTCATTAAAGGAATTTACCGAGAATGCATCGCATGAAATGCAGACGCCACTCTCCATTGCCAATGGTAAACTCGAGTTGCTCATGGAGTCGGATAACCTCACGGATGAGCAGGTCGCACTGATCGTATCGGCTCAGGGGTCAGTACAGCGCCTTTCCAGGATGGGCAAAGCCTTGTCGTTGCTGACAAAAATTGAGAACAAGGAGTTTGAAAGTACCGAAGAGATCAATCTCAGTGAACTTTTATTAAAGCTGCTGTTTGATTTCAAAGAACTTGCTGACCTCAAATCCATAAAAATTGAGTCTGAGATACAGGAGCATGTAAAAGTGAATATGGATAGTACCCTGGCGGCTATTATGGTAACCAACCTTCTGCAAAACGCCATCAGGCATAACTATGAAGAAGGCCGTATCCATGTGGTATTAACCCATACAAGGCTCTCGATCAGTAATACAGGAGGAGCCCTTAAATCTGACCCGGGCTCCCTTTTTGAGCGCTTCAAAAAGGATAACCAGAGCAAAGAGTCTGTAGGCCTGGGTTTGTCGATTGTAAAGAAAATATGTGAAGTGAGTTCGTTTGATATTTCTTACCAATATCAGGAACCCGACCATACGATCGAGGTGATATTTTAAAACTTCAGAATTACTTCAGATTTCATACATATTTAAATCAAACCCGTGGTCTAGTTTTGTAGTTAACAACCATAGGGAAAGGCAGGTGCAGTTGAGCGTAATTCTCAAAAACTCAAGACATAAATTAAATACATGAAACAACAATTTTTACTGTTATTAGCATTTTTTGCAGTTACCGCAGCGTTTGCGCAGAGAGGCGATAGCCAGGGAGCCGGACAGCCTCCTGCAGTAACCGGTACCGTTATGGATACCGAATCCGGTACTCCACTGGAATACGCATCTGTTAGTTTATTAAAAGCCTCAGACAGTACCCTTATAGATGGAGGGATCACTGATGCCAATGGAAAGTTTACAGTAAAAGGCAGGCCAGAGAAATATATCGTGCAGGTACAATTCATTTCCTATGTATCCAAAAGTTTCAATGTCACCCTCGAGCCCGGAGGCAAAGACCTGGGTGTAATCAAGCTCAGTCCCGATGCGGAAACCCTCGAAGAGGTAGTGATAACAGGCGAGAAGAGCCAGATGGTAATGGAGCTTGATAAGCGTGTGTTTAATGTGGGGCAGGACCTGAGCAATACAGGAGCCAGTGCCGCGGACATACTGGACAACATCCCTTCTGTAAATGTTGATATTGAAGGCAATGTAAGCCTAAGAGGAAGCGGTAACGTCCGCGTGCTGATCAATGGCAAGCCGTCAGGATTGGTAGGCATCAGCAGCACCGATGCCCTGAGGCAGTTACAAGGGAATCTTATTGAGCGTGTAGAAGTGGTAACCAATCCATCTGCCAAATACGAGGCCCAGGGTAATGCCGGTATTATCAACATCATTCTGAAAAAGGATAATAACGATGGTGTTAATGGTTCATTCAGTGCCAATGCCGGATATCCTGATAATTACGGACTTTCATTTAATGTCAACTACCGTAAAAAATGGATGAACCTGTTTGCCAACTATGGTATCGACTACAGAAAAAGCCCCGGCTCAGGATTTGCCAATCAGATATTCTACAAAGAAGATACAACATACTACACTGACATCGACAGAGACCGGACTCGTGGAGGTATATCCAACAATTTCAGGTTTGGTTCTGACTTCTATCTTAACGATAAAAATACCATTACCGTAGCGGCACTTTATCGTATTTCTGATGAAGAGAACGAGACGGAGCTGTTTTACACCGATTATGATATTAACCGCAACCTCGTAGCCAGAACCCAAAGGCTCGATAACGAGCTGGAAGATGAAGAGAATATTGAGTTTTCATTAAACTATACCAAAACATTTAGCAACGAAAAGCATAAGCTTACAGCAGATGTACAGTACAGGGAAAGTAGCGAAGTGGAAGATGCAGAGCAAAGACAGGGACTGGTGCCATTGCCAGGCGAGGTATTTGAGCCGGATGTTTTTCAGCAGTCATTAAACGATGAGTTTGAAAGCAACCTACTGTTGCAAACCGATTATGTACATCCTATTGGAAAAAATGCCAAGGTGGAGGCCGGATACAGAGGCTCATTCAGGAAAATTGATAATGCCTACATTGTAGAGCAGCTTGAAGATGGTGAGTTTGTAATGTTGGAGGGTTTTACCAATGACTTTAACTATGATGAAAATATCCATGCGGTATATGCCATCTATGGTAATAAAATAAATAAATTTTCATATCAGGTTGGCCTTAGAACCGAGATCACCGATATTACTACCGAGCTGGTGCAGGATGACCTTAAAAATGATAAAAACTACACGGGCCTCTTCCCCAGTGCGCATGTAACCTACGAGCTTAAAAATCAAAACTCACTACAGGCCAGCTACAGCAGAAGGCTCGACCGCCCGGGATTCTGGAGCCTCAATCCTTTTTCAAGCTTCACAGATTCACGTAATATAAGGGCAGGAAATCCTGACCTTGACCCGGAGTATACTGATGCCTATGAAATCGGCTATTTAAAAAACTGGAATTCTGCATCATTGTTTACAAGCTTCTACTACCGCCACTCCACCGGGGTGATCGACAGGATCCGTTATGTGGAAGACAGCATCACCTATGCCGTGCCACTAAACCTGAATAGCCGTGATGCTTATGGTGTGGAGTTTACCGTTTCCAAAGATGTTGGCAAATGGTGGAAAATGAATGGTAGCGCCAACTTTTACCGTTCAGCCACCAAAGGACAATACCAGGAGCAAGACCTGTCAAACGACACCTATACCATGTCAGCCCGCGTTACCTCTAAGATGACACTTTTCGATGCCTTCGATTACCAGATCAGCGGCCGCTACAGGGCACCTCAAAATAGCACCCAAGGTAGAACAAAAGCTTTTTATATGATCGACATGGGATTTAGTAAAGATGTATTTAAAGGCAAAGGCACCATAGCCCTCAACGTCCGAGACCTCTTAAACTCCAGAAAATGGAGGTGGGAAACCGATACGGAAGACCTTTATCAGGATTCTGAGTTTCAATGGAGGGCCAGACAGGTAACGGCAACATTCACCTATCGCCTAAAGCAAAAGAAGACCCGCGAAAGAGGCAACGGAGAAAGAGGAGGTGATTTTGGCGGAGATGATGGATTTTAACAACTGAGCAACATACCAGCGGCATACAGCCATCAATATTCGGGGACTAAATATATTTCCACGCATTTTAAGGAGAGGTGCTAAATGGAATAAATAGTCCCCAGGGTCTGCTTCACGGCAGACCTTTTTGTTTTTTGAGGTCAAGTTCCCTGTTTCATTATCTGACCTTAATCGGTTGGAGGTAAATTTCGCCCCTACGGGGCTGTTGGATGATGTATAGATTTTCTACAAATATTATGTCCCTCCGGGACCAGTTTGAACCAATGCTGCCTCCCAGCCGGAACATTAATTGCGAATTAATACCGTGCCATATAATCCCGTAGGGATAAAACATTTGTAGAATATTCATTTAGGATTAGGCTGTCCTGTAGGGACAAAATAAACAAGCTGTTGAAGTCAATTGATATAAGGGGCGGAGGTAAATTCTGTTCTTACCTAAAACCAAATTGAATGTAAAAATTATTCAACTGAATTTAAAATGTAACGCTCGTCAAATGAAATTTCGAATTTTTTGAGCAGTAATTTATACTCTTCCTGAAAAGGCCTCACTTTATGATGTTGCTTCTGATTTTGAATGTACTGATAAACGTCATCAATTTGGCTCCTTCCATATGAAAAAGCCCCATATCCTTCCTGCCATTGAAATTTTCCTAAAACAAATTTTTTATTATTGATCCATTCTGATGATTCACCTTTTACAATTCTCATAAAATCAGATATAGATTGCGTAGGGTGAAAACCAACAAACAAATGCACGTGATCCGGCATGCCGTTAATGGCAATTAATTTATGCTTATGGTTCTTTACAATCCCACCTATGTACCTATAGAGTTCGGCCTCCCAGCGTGGTTGTATCAAGCTTATTCTGTTTTGTACAGCAAATACAAATTGTATGTAAAGTTGGGTATAGGTGTTGGCCATGTTTTACTAAATTTCTTTTGATGCCGATAAACTATTTAGAATTAACGGCATCTACAAAATAATTCAGGGTAACATTTCAGGTGGAGGGGGGTATTTTACAGGTATAGTTATGATGACCATGGGATTTCCAATCCCGTAGGGATAAAATTTTTGTAGGAACAATAATCATTTTGAATAGTTGTCCCGTAGGGACAAAATAAACTGGTTGGAGAGTTTTCTAGTTATCTATTATAATGTTAACACATACCTTTCACATCACATACCTACCTAAAAAACAACCTGAACGCCGTGCCCTTGCCAAGTTCAGAGCTTACTTTGATGTTGCCGCCGTGTAAATGCATGATCTGTTTGGAGAGACTCAGGCCGATGCCGGAACCATGTTTTTTTGTGGAAAAGAAGGGTACGAATATTTGGTTAAGCTCTTTTTGAGGGATACCGGAGCCATTGTCCTGAATCTCAACCACCTGCTTGTCATAATCCTGGTAAGCCCTTAACTGTATGGCAGGGTTAGGCACCCCTTCCAGTGCATGTATGCTGTTGGTGACCAGGTTGATCAGTACCTGCTCGATAAGGTGGCTGTCCATTTGTATGGTAGTGATGTTATCAATTTGTGATTCAAACCGGATATTTGCTTTGTCCAGCTCACTGCTCATCAGGTTTTCGATAGTGTTGAACAGCTCCTGCACCGGTACAGGCTCAAGCTTTGGCTTGGCTACTTTGGTCAGCTTTCGGTAGTCATCAATAAAAGAAACCATACCATCGCTACGCTTTTTGATGGTTTTTAGTGAAAAGCGCAGATCCTCAATGGTTTCCTCATCCAGTTCTTCCAAAGGCTTTTGCTGCCCATCCTTTTCGAGCATGCTCTGCATAGTTTCGGTGAGGGAAGAGATAGGCGTGGCGCTGTTCATGATCTCGTGGGTAAGAATTCGGATGAGTTTATGCCATGCCTCTATTTCTGTTTGTTCTATTTCCCCTTTGATATCCTGAAAAGTGATCAGTTTATAGCTTTTGTTGAGCATGATCATTGAATTCACATCAACAGACAACGTCCGGGGTTCACCATGGGCATCGATGTTGATCAGCTTACGGCCAGTGTCGCCGATGGCGTCAATTTCCTGCACGAACGATGGCTGTTTAGCTTTCAGTATCTTCCAGTTTTTAACACCCTCCGCATGCAGCACTTGCTCAGCCGGTTTGTTGATCAATACGATATTTTCATTGTTCTCAAGAGATATGATGCCGATATTGATGTTGCTGACCACCATTTTCAGATAATGAAACTGGCCTTCATGCTCCATTTTTACATTCTTGTAAATATCGATGATCTCGGTAAATGCCTCATTGAGTTCTTCAAACGACTGTCCGATCTTGCTTTTGCTGAAGTTGATCGAAAAATCCCGGTATTTTATGGCCAGGAGGAATTTCGCCAGCTCCCGGTTGGTATGGTTGATGAATCTTAGCAGTTCCACTACCTGAGCAACCAGTATAATAAGCAGGATGATTTGATTAAAGAACAGCCTGTCATCTCCAAAGATCAAGGCAAAAGCAGCCATAACCGCAAGGATCATGAAAAGCCTGGCTGCAACTTTGAAAGTAAAT
>NZ_SMLW01000275.1 GCF_009711405.1 Fulvivirga kasyanovii
CTACGGTGAGTGGCGCCTCACAATATCAATGGTGCTGGAGCGGAAGTGGATTTCCTGATAAGGCTGTCCCGGGAGGCTATGTCTGGTCAGGAGCAAAGACCAACAGACTTACGATTAAAGGCTCAGATGATGCAGGTGGTACTTATTGGCTTCGAGCTATCAACAGTTGTGGCACGACGGTTTCCAACGCTGTCTCTGTTACTATTTCCAGGCCGCCTGTAAATGCATCTAACTCAAGTCCTGTTTGTGAGGGAGAACCATTAAAGCTTATTGGGACATCATTGGCAGGTGGTGTTTTTGAATGGACAGGTCCTAACGGATTTAAGAGCACACTTCAAAATCCTATAGTGTCAGATAAAGCCACTCCACAGATGGCAGGGGAATATTCATTCAAAGTCACCCTTGGAAGTTGCGTTGTTATTTTGACGACAACAGTGACTGTAAAACAGATGACCGCTTTTAATATATCTAATAGCGGCCCTGTATGTGCAGGAGGTGCAATAATGTTAAGCGGAGCCCCTGACGATATGTCAAGTTATTCTTGGACAGGTCCTAATGGTTTTTCTGCCTCATCCAGTGAGCCTACATTATCTGATGCTATTCCTGCTATGGCAGGGGTGTATGAGTTAACTGTGGTAGATAAAAATGGTTGTAGCCGATCGGCTACAACCAATGTAATTGTGAACACTAAACCAAAGATAGTCACACAGCCTGAAGACGTATACATTTGTCAATGGTCCACGGCAAAGGTTAATGTTGAGGCTCAAGGAGCAAGCTCCTATCAGTGGCATTGGAGTGGAAGTGGTATGCCTGATCAGGTAGTGCCAGGCCCACCTACTTGGGTTGGCGGTAAGTCAAGTGAGCTAAGCATTGATACTAAAACAAGATCAGTAAGTGGCGATTATTGGGTAACTGCAACCAGCAGTTGCGGAAGTGTTGTTTCAAATAAAGCAAAGGTTACGGTTTTTTCCCCACCTGTATATGCAGCCAGTTCTGGTCCTGTTTGTGAAGGTGAGCCTTTGACACTTATTGCCAGTGGTGCAACTGGCACCTATTTATGGACCGGCCCCAACGGTTTTACTAGTACGCTTAAAGAGCCTACTGTAGCAGAAGAAGCTACTTTGTCCATGGCCGGTGAATATATATTAACAGTAAAAGTAGGCACTGACTGTTACAGCAAGGCTACTACCGAAGTTGTGGTCAATGGTACCCCTTCATTCGCGGTTTCCAATAATGCCCCAGTTTGCGTAGGTGAAATATTAAAACTGACAGGTCCATCAGCTGCTGAGTCATCCTTTTCCTGGACAGGTCCTAACGGTTTTTTAAGTAGTGAACAAAGCCCAGTGGTAAGCGAGAATGCTAGTATCGATATGAGTGGGCAGTACACTTTGACTGTTACAAACAGCCAGGGCTGTTCTTCTGTTGCCAGTACAAATGTGAAGATAGGTACACTCCCTGTTATTACTTCTCATCCGGTAAACATTTCGATCTGTGAAAGGTCAGAGACTTCATTAAGTGTGGAGGCCAGCAATGCCAATAGCTACCAATGGTTCTGGGACAATGGAAAGGACGGACCTGTGCCTGTGCCACCAGTTAACCCTCCATGGGATGGGAGAAACAGTGCCACACTTAATATTCAAACTTCTGTAAGTATCAAAGGGTATTATTGGGTGGAGGTTTCCAATGATTGCGGCACAGTAGTTTCAGAAAAAGCTTACGTACACGTGTACTCTATGCTAGTCGGTGCTACTTATCCCGGGCCAACATGTGAAGATGAACCTTTGCAATTGTTCGCTTCAGGTGTAACAGGGACCTATTCATGGATCGGTCCTGCTGGGTTTACCAGCACTGAAAGAAACCCAACTGTATCGCTTAATGCTACTCTTGAAATGGCAGGCACATATAAGCTAACCACTACGACCCAAAACGGTTGTTTTAATGATGCCATTGTAAATGTAGAGGTAAAGCGCTATTGTGTGGAACCGTTTATGAATTACGTAGCGGTCAGGCATGTATTGAAAGGTGAAGTGTATGATGAAAGCACTTTGGAGATGCTCTCGGCGGAAGAAGCTTCTCTTTCATTTACCTATTATGATGGTTTAGGCAGACCTCTACAGAAGGTGGATTTTAAGGCTTCTCCCAGCAAGAGAGATATTATACAGCCGATTAAATATGATGATTTCGGTCGGGTGAGTACGCAATATCTGTCTTATGTGGACGGTAAAGGTATAGGAAATTACAGAAAGTACGCACTCAATACAAATCATGCTTACAGCGATCAGTATCGATTTTATTCCAATTTTTATGGGAATGCAGAGAACGTGGCCCATTCTTCTAAGGCATTTAGTCAGAGTAGATATGATCAGTCACCTCTCAATCGAATAGTTGAGCAAGGGGCTTCTGGAGAAGCGTGGCAGCTTGGTGGAGCAACCGTGAAATATGACTACCTAACCAATACTGATGTGGATAAGGTATTGGTCTGGCTAGTAAACGATTTAGATCTGCCTGAAACTTCTTCTAGCTATAAGAGCAGGGAGCTACATAAAACCGTAATCACTGATGAAGAGAAAGGCAAGACTATTACATTTGTCAACAAGCGTGGTGAAACTGTTTTAAAACGGGTACAGGTTCATGAAAATGGGGAAGTAGAACAATGGGCAGACACCTACTACATCTATGATGATTTTGGGAACCTGAAGTTCGTTTTACCTCCTATGGCCAATGAAAAACTGAACCAGGGGGCAGCTATAGACGATATTTTTCTTTTCCAATGGTGCTTTAGTTATAAGTATGATGGCCGCAAACGGATGATCGAAAAACGGGTTCCCGGTTCGGACTGGGTATATATGGTCTATGATGACAGGGACCGTTTGGTTCTGATACAAGATGGCAATCAACGCGATGAGAATGTGACATCAGGCAGTGAATGGACCTTTACCAAGTATGACCAGTTGAACCGTCCTGTGGCTACCGGTATTTATACACATCCAGTTGTGTTGACTCAAGAACAAATGCAAATCCATGTCAATGGCATGGTAGGAGATGAAGACGGCTGGTATGAAATCTATAATGGAAATAACGACCTACATGGTTATACCGACCAATCTTTTCCAAAAGGAGTACTCAAGGATGACTACCTGACCATTACCTATTATGATAACTATAGCTTCAAAAGCTCACAGGATTTTGGTTCAACCTACGACTATGATCCGGGACAGTTAGGCCCCCAGGCCACATACACCTTCCCTTCAACCGAATTTGATCGTGTTAAAGGCCAGATAACGGGAAGTAAAGTAAAAGTACTGGACGGCAGCAGTACCTGGTTGAGTGCTGTGACTTACTATGATAATCGCTATCGTGTAATCCAGACGATTACAGAAAGCAGTAGTGGCGACATCAGTAAATACAGTACATTATATAATTTCCCGGGTTGGGTATTGGCAACAAAGAACAGCTATCAACATGGTACAGATACCTATGAGATAAAGAAGCGCTACACCTATGACCATGCCGGTCGATTGATGCAGGGGTATCATGAGCTAATTGAGAATGGCTCAGGGCAGGGAGAAGTATTACTGGCCGAGAATGAATACAATGAGTTAGGCGAGTTGGTTGAGAAGAACCTGCATGTAGAGAATGGCACGCCGCATCAATCCATTGACTACCGGTACAACATCAGGGGCTGGCTTGAAAGTGTAAACAACAGCACTCTGCTGGAAGAGACCGGGGTGAACGTTGATGATGCCAATGCCGACCTGTTTGGTATGGAGCTATTTTATAACAATCCCCTAAATGGAGTTTATACCGGTAATTAAAAATAAGACATGAACAACCTTAATAAATACATAC
>NZ_SMLW01000159.1 GCF_009711405.1 Fulvivirga kasyanovii
GGTAGTATAAAGAATTTTGTGTAAACGCTAGAACCGTTCTGGCATTAATCAACAATTCAAAGGCTCGTTTTTCGACGCAGATAAAAAGCAACGAAGCGAGGCAATGATTATCGAAAACGAAATTTTACCACTAAATTGTTGATTACATGAATGATGACAAACTTAACATTCCGCCAGACTTCTTCAAGAAGTTTTCCAAGGAGGAGTTTAACAGCTTTTTTGATAAGCTTTTTAAAGAAGGTGTCCAGCAAATGCTCCAAGGGGAAATGGAGGAGCATTTAGGGTATTCCAAATACCAAAAGAAAGATAAGGACAATCAAAATACCCGAAATGGAATCAGTAAAAAGAATGTAAAAACCTCCCGAGGATCCATTTCAGTAGATATTCCCCGGGATCGTGAGGCGACTTTCGAACCCAGGCTGATCCCAAAGCATAAACGAATGAGCGAGGAGATAGAGGACGCTATCCTCTCATTATACGCCAAAGGGATGAGTACTGCCGATATTGAGGAGCAGATAGGTGGAATCTATGGTGTTGAGATAAGTGCCACAACAGTATCTAACGTTACTGCCAGAATGCTGGAGGCTGTGAAAACGTGGCAGAGCAGGCCATTGGATCAAGTTTATTTTATTGTCTGGATGGACGGCATCTCCTTTAAAGTCAGGCAAAATGGAAAGGTAATTAATAAGACTATTTACCTTATGATCGGCCTAAATAATCAGGGAACCAAAGAAGTGCTCGGAATGTGGCTGCACGAAACCGAGAGTGCCTCCTTTTGGATGAGCGTTTTTACCGACATCAAGGCCCGTGGTGTAGAGGATATTTTCATTGTTTGCAGCGATAACCTCACGGGTCTGACTGACGGTATATCCAGTATCTATCCGCAGGCAGTCACCCAGGTGTGCGTAGTACATCAAATCCGGAACAGCTTAAAATATGTGGTATGGAAGGATAAAAAGGCATTTATGGCTGATTTAAAACAAGTATACCAGGCGCCTACACGTCAAGCTGCTGAGATGGCCTTACAAGAACTTGCCCAAAAGTGGCAGCATAAATATGGCTACGCCATCAAGAGTTGGGTGAACAACTGGGACAACCTCACCCACTTCTTTGATTTTCCTTTAGAAATCCGAAAGGTAATTTATACCACTAACGTAATTGAGAGCTTTAACAGCACCCTAAGAAAGTATACCAGAAACAGGCTGGTCTTTCCTAATGACGAAGCTGTCTATAAAGCTCTGTACATGGCTATTGATAACATTACCCGGAAATGGACACAGACGGTGCGCAACTGGGGGCTAATTATGAGCCAATTTATAAACCTGTACGCAGATCGATGTAGGATGTAATTTATTACCTTTGAAATGTTGGTTAATGCCAAATACACAAAATTCTTTAGTGGCTCC
>NZ_SMLW01000283.1 GCF_009711405.1 Fulvivirga kasyanovii
AAATTAAATTCAATAAAGCGAAAATTCATAGGCTGTAGAGCTTATTCCTCAATTATTCACTCATTTTTAAAAAATTCATTGTCAGTATCCGGAGCCATAACATTCAGGTCCACGTAGGTATCAATTCCTTTCAGGTGCCCCCTGTTAGCATATTGCCATATGAGCCACTCACGGTTGTTCTCCAACTTTGGTTGCCTGTAAATATCTCTTATCCAGATAGGATAGCTTAAAAAGTCGCCTTCTATATACTCATCATAAAACTCCCGGGTCGCATATATTACCGGGGTCTTTCCATAATGACGCTCCAGCGCATTCAAACATTCTCGGATTTCCTTAATTATCTGTGCTTCAGACCTGCCAGCATCACAGTTACCTTCAAATTCAAGATCAATTACCGGTGGTAAATTGTCCGGATGAGCAGGTACTACAGCTATAAAATTCGCTGCCTGCTCCTTACCCTCTTTACACAACCTGTAAAAATGATAGGCTCCGGTTTTATAACCATATCTCCTGCTATGGCTCCAGTTTTCATCAAACAGCGGATCTTTATAATCACCTCCCTCAGTGGCTTTGATGATGACAAAATCAATAGATTCGGCTTGCAGCTCCTCCCATCTTATTTTTCCCTGATGGTGTGAAATATCAATGCCTCTGACCGGAAATTTATCCGGGTCGGGATAGTTGAAACGAAGATAGCCGGTGTATAACAGGGCCACACCGGCAACAGCTAAAGCCATGACTATAATAATGATCAAAACGACTCTTTTCATTGCTCAATGAGATTACTCATGTACCGTGCTATAAAAATTCACCCACCACAACCTCCACAACCACCGCATCCGCTACAACCACTGCAACCACTACTACAACCGCTTCCGCAACCACCGGCAGAATCGAAGTCACTATCAAAAGATGACGAATAGGAATCAAAATAAATAAAAGAGTCAAAGTATGAATAGTCGTGGCCCCGCCGGTTCATTTGCTCCGTGATCTCGTTATCAATTTGACTCAGTAGCTCAAAATCGAGACCCTGAAGTAAATACACATTGCCATTGATCTTTTTTAACAATTCAAGGGCTTTTTCAGGAGACTTTTCAAGAAGGCCGGGGAGTTCATTCTCCAGTTTCTCTATGGCTTCATCTATCCGCCTTTTGGTGGCGGCTCCCAGCTCTGTTAATTGCACCCAATTGAACAGGCGGTTGATCACATGCCCTTTCACCCTTCCCGCCACTTGGGGACTGGCCAGTAAGTGGCTAAAAATGTAGTTTCTTCTCGACACTGCCTGTTCGTATCCCATTTTCACCACATGCCTGAACATGATGTCGAGTTCGGGATTATCATTGAATGCCTTGAGGAAGGGCACCTCGTGCATATAAGCGTGGTACCGGGAAAAATTCTCACCGGCAGATATGTATGGCACTACCCTTTCCGGACTTCTCTCGTCAGACTGCAAGATACGCTCTTCGTAATTCAATACCTTTTTTAACAGGAGGTCTGAGAGCGTGTACTTCAATAAATCTTTAAATGTGGCTTCTGATGTAGCCCGGATCAAATGCGTTTCCGCAGGGCTCAGTTTTGTTAAAATTTCCATTTTCTAAAAAGTGCAGGTTTTGGTATAACCCAGTTTCTATGCCTGTTTACCCTGGTAAAGTTGATTTCGGTAAACCTGATTTCAGCGGGCGGCCAGATGTCGGCAGGTGGTTCGGAACCAAAAACCTGCGTGTATAACTGCCCGGTTTCTTCATACCAGTTACTATATTTTTCTTTTTCTTCTTTCCCTCCCTTTGTGGGGCCGTGGTGAACATTTCTTTGCAGCGTGTTTTGGCAAAAGTCCGTCCAGTATGATTCAGTATAGAGCAAGTGTAAATGCCAGACCTGGTCCACTTGGTCGGAGGGCGTCAAAGGATGTGGGGCAATACAGATCAAATACATAAACCTCTTGTATTCAAAAATAGCCCGTATGGCGTAATCCCTTGTCCATGAATTTTCCCTGACCAGCCTGTCAGTAAAAGAAAAACCTGACTCGGGATCATCGATCTCAAATTTTCGTATGCTATTCCACAGGTCTTCTTTAAGCATTCAATCACTAAATTTTCTGGCAGTAAGGAAAATGATTCAAAGGGCAAATATAATAAGATTTTATCTGTAAAAAATATTGTAAATGGTGCAAAAAAAGATAGCCAGAAAGAGTTCGGATGGTGTAAACTATTATAACGAAGAAAAGGCGCAATCAAGAGCGCCTTTCCAGTATATACAATCAGAAACTGAAGCTTGTTAAAGGTCAAGCCGGTAAATCATAACTTCTCCCATAGCATTTTGCCCGGTACCAAAAAACAGACGCCCATTTATACTTTTCAACACGCTTACTTCAGGATAATCCCAAGGTATTTTATGCCAGGTCCTGGCATAATCATCCGACATCCAAACTCTTAATTGCCCTCCATACGTTCGGGCAAAAACAACAATCATATTGCCCATAACCGTGATATGATGACCATTGATCCGGCTAAACTGCGGGTTATAAGTTTCCTTCCAAACCCCTCCATCCCACAGATAAAAATATGCCCTGAAGTGGCTGTTGTGTACACGAGTAATAGCCATTAACTTACCGTTAACAACCAACAGCTTATCTACATCCATATCAGAGGGTATACCCGATGTGGGTAAAAATGTAGTACCATTACCCGTTGCAAATACAGGGCTGCCACCAGTCTGGCTACCCTCTCTGTTTGCTGAACCGATAAAGAGCTGCCCGTTAAACTCAACCATAGAAGTAACCAATGTACGTGGTGCAGGTAGCTGGTGCAATTTTCTCCAGGTACCACCACCTGTCCACCTATAGACCTCACCTACGGTAGTACCAAGTCCTGTACCGGCAAAAGTTACATTGTTAAAATCAGCAAAGCTATAAAGGGTTGCCGGTGGTCCAGGTACAGAATTATTCCAGGCAACTGTAGGGTCTTTGGAGTAATAAGCTGACCTGTCACCGCACCAGCCTGATCCGGTGAACATGATCCTCTGGAAATTGGCAAAAATATCAGGCACACTCTGCGTTAATGGGAGGCTTTGAATAAAATTAGCTTCAACAGACGGACCATATCCCTCGTCAAGCCATAAAGCAGCAGGTGTGCCACTACCACAGTCAGCACCTTCATTGCGAATACCAATAACAAGGCTGAACGGACGGTTAGGCAGCGCCTCCATGGCCTCCACCCTATCCGGTACCAAACCGTTATACACAGATATTTTACTGACCTCTACAAACTTAAATTTATCCTCTAGCAGAACAATCAGAGGATCATCCCTGAACTCCCGCAGTTCATGAAGTTTGTAGCTTTGCTGAACGGGTTTGTATCCCGGTTTACTGACCGTAATGGTATATTCCTCATACCTGTCAGACACGGAAATCAAATTTGTGCCTTCTTTAAGGTCGGTTTCAAGTATATCCCTAAACCTCGTAGTTATGGAGAGATCAGCGTTAGTGATTTGGTACCTGTCGCTCTCATAATTGTAAAACATCGGGCTTATGGCAAAATCAATGATTCTCATTTCTTCAAAGCCAAATGTGGTGTACCCAAAATCACCTGCCACGCTTCCTTCGGTAGGTACTACCTGGGGAGACCACTTTATACCGT
Organism: Fulvivirga kasyanovii; assembly: GCF_009711405.1. Lineage (GTDB taxonomy): Bacteria > Bacteroidota > Bacteroidia > Cytophagales > Cyclobacteriaceae > Fulvivirga > Fulvivirga kasyanovii. The sequence continues at coordinate 3,636 of NZ_SMLW01000283.1, forward strand.
CATTGGCATACACATGAAAGCGGTAAGGTAATGGACGATCAACCAGGTGCGCTTTAGCCGAGCCTTGCAACGGGCAAACATACACCACGTCCATCTCGTTATCAATAACCATAAATTTGGTGATATAGTAATCTCCCGCTTTAAAGGAAAGCGGCTTGGTAGTATATTCTCCCTCAAAATCATAGAGGGGCAGTTCTTCATTTGAGAATACACTGTTTCCCGATTCGTCTTCTATTGAAATTACAATAGCTCGGATATCTTCTGCTGCCATAGCAGCCTGTCGGCCGGACTGGTTTTCCGGACTTACAACATTAAAACTGAATTCGACTTGCAGTTCTCTTTCCGGGTCCACGTCTTTCTGACATGACCCCAGCCACAACACACTGATAATGCACAGTAAAATCAAGGTAAGATGAGTTGGTTTTCGCATAGCTTTAGCGGTTAGATGTGAGAAATGGTTTGCGCAAGCAAAGATTGCCCCAGGAACCGGAACGGTGGGATAATT
>NZ_SMLW01000451.1 GCF_009711405.1 Fulvivirga kasyanovii
ATTCTTTTTCAGTTAGCTTAAGTTTCTTTTTCAGGCGATGACGTGATTTTTTAACACTTTCAGGAGTGATCCCCAGGATTGATGCGGTTTCTTTTATGGTTAGTTTCATTTTTACCAGGGCAGCCTGCCGTATTTCAGCCGTGGTCAGGTCGGGGTAATGGTATCTCAATGAGGCCATAAAATTAGGGTAAACGTCCTCAAAGGCTTTTTTGAAATTCTCCCAGTCGTCATCTGTAACGATATTAAACTGAAGCACCCTGTTAAACTTCTTTATTTTCACTTCATGATTAGCGTTTTGCTTGAAGATCTGTAATTCCTTATTGACCTTTTCCACAAGCTCTGATTTCTCCTTGAGGTTCCTGATGCTATAATTCAACAGTTGTCTTTTGTTTTCCAGGTTCTTTTTCATCAACAGGTAACGTCGGTTAAAAAACAGGGAAACAATAATCAATAAAGCTACTAAAACACCAATCAAGGCATTTCTCCGTAATACATTTGCTTTGTGGATCTCATTCACAAGTTTGATTTCGTGCTGATGCTTCAGGCGCTCTATAGCCTGTACACTTTCCTGGTTCTTTATGCTATCAGACAACACCCGGTACTTCTCCTGGTACTCATAGGCCTGCTGATAATTACCAAGTTTCTCAAAGGCCAGATATAACTGTTGATAGCTCTCCAACATTTCATTTTTCAAATCTAATGAACTGGTCAGGTGCAGGGACTTTTCTGCTACAGAAAGAGCCTCCTGCGGCTGGTTCATGGCCAGATATATCTTGCTTAGGGTGTGATACACTTTTGCCTCTCTCCAGGTACTTTCCGTCTTTCTGGCATATTCCTGTGCCAGGTGCAGGTATTCCAATGCTTTTTCGTAGTTCTTATCCTCGTAGTAATATTGACCTAAAGACCAATACACAGATGATAACCGTGAGTCCATGTTATGCTCTTTAGCCAAGTCAAGTATTTGGTAATAATATTTCAAAGCCAGTTCTTTATCTCCTTTTTCGAGGTGAATGTTGGCTATGTTCCCGAGTATCAGGACTTTCATTTCGGAATTTTTCTTCTCCCCCCAATAATCAAGTGCTTTGTTATAGTATTTTAACGCTTCGTCATACTCACGCAGAGACTTATTTACATACCCTAAGAAATTGTAACTATAGGCTTCCAGTTTTGGATCTTGCAGTTCGATAGACATATCAAGGGCCTTGTAGAGGCACTCCAATGCCTTTGCGCCATTTCCCCCATGAACAAAATAGTACGCCAATGCAAAATAAGCCTTAACCATACCCGGCTTAAATTCCAGTGCCTCAGCAAGTTCCAGTGCCTCATCAGCATATTTCCGTACGTCACCACCCGGTTTAGAACTCTGTAACTCCGCCATGTAAATAAGTGCATATACCTTGCTGGTATCATCTTCGGGCAGTGTTTCCAAAAGCTCTTGTACACTGTCCATGGCGTGTACATACTTTTGGGAAACAGCCGTATGGCCAATAAAACAACAAACCAACATCAGAAGAATGGGTTTAAACCTGAGAATACTATACGATAGGTTTTTTGCTTCTGTGAGACAAAATAGCTTAAGACAACTGCTGATATGACGGAGCGAGATCAATAGGTTCATTTTTTATTAAAAAGAATAAGCAGTGGTTATTAACACACTTCTCGGAAATGCTACTTCAAAGGTAAGTATGTAATTATTAGTATAACATCGAAGTAAAATCAGCTTTGCAATTGTCTACCTTTTTGTCCACCAAAACCACTACCTTTTTGTCTACCAGGATTCTTTGCGCTGTCTAAAAAGAACAATTAGTATTGGGAAATAATTTCACCTGTTCCCCAGCCAGGCAGTTTCCACAACGAATCCAGTGTCAGGCCTGGCTTGCAGACATAATGATAATAACCTTAGCAAATAGAGCATGCTTATTAATCAATACCTTGTAGCCAAGGACTATGTACAGATTGACTACGATGAACAGAGCCATTCTATTTTTGTAACCTGGCTGGCCCCTGCAGAGCACGAACTCTTCAAAACAGGCATGATGGAGGTAGTCCTTGCATTAAAACATTTTAATACAACCAAGGTAATCTGGGATACGCGCCGATTGGGTATCTTGTCTCAGGAAATCCAGCATTGGCTGGCTACTACCTGGATTTACGAAGCCATTAAATCCGGTTACATGTATGCCGCTTTTTATATGCCCAAAGACTTTGCTCAACAATTATGGTCAGGTGATGCCATGACCACCTGCATAAACAACTGTGCCGGAGCCAGAAGGGCAGCATTTTTTGATACTATAGACCAGGCAAAAAACTGGTTACAGCAATTCTGACCAGGCCATAACCAATTATCATGAAACGAACCGACAAATTAGGACTGCTGTCCTTTTTACTCCCTGTTATCGGAGTTTTAATCGCCCTTTTGCTCTTTCTGATATTTCGTTAAAAGTGATATTTCATGGATGAAGCGGAATTTCCGGGGAAGACATTCATCTCCAGTTATCAATAGCAGTTGTCAAACCCGGAAATCCTGGAAGTCTCTATCCACAGCAGACAATTATTCTGCTGCGATAACTGCTTCAGGTCTTTTCCTGAGGATAAGTGAGCTTATGAAAGCAACGATCAGCCCTACAGGCAATACCTCGGAGTAGGTGATCAGCACGACAAAGAACGGGTTTTCATACATTTCTTTAAACTGGTTCATCTCAGCCGATTTTGCTTCCAGATCAGCAGTTGTTGCCCCTTCTACAGTAGCCTGGTGCAGCACATGGGCAGTGTACTTATCTACAAAATCAGGGACATACAAATAGTAGTAAAATAACCACACCACTACATAAATAGTAGAACCGATCAAGGCAATCAACGCACCCATTTTAAAAGCCTTTCCAAAAGAGATAGCACCATTAAGCTGTTTGTTGCGGTAATTTCTGATACCAAAAAATGTAAGCGAAAAAACCACGATCATAGCAGCATAGCCTATCAGATCGTTGCCTATAAACTCCGGATTATTGTAGGCCAAGTCAACCATGTAAACCATGTTACCGGCCAGGATGGCTCCAAGCACCAAACCAAAAATTAATACATTCCTTTTCATGTGTTTATCATTTAATTTCAAACAGGACCATGGAATTGATCAGGTCAAAAAAGCAGTTTTGTCCATAGCCATTCCATACGTGGATTCGTTGTGTGTAAATTTAATATCATCAGACGCCTGCCCTGTTCATACTTTAGTACCAAAATGCTGGAATTCATACTAAAGTATCGGTTCTCCTTCATGCCGTCAGCCTCAGCCTATTCGCTTTTTCCACTGCCTGGGTCCTGCTCTTCACATCCATTTTGACAAACAGATTAGATACGTGTGTTTTAATGGTGCTAAGGGACAGAAATAATTTTTCGGCTATCTCAGCATTGGTATGGCCCTGTGTTATCAATTGCAGCACTTCATATTCACGGGCTGTCAGGTTCAGTTTTTTCAGCTCAATTTCATCTATACCATCTTCCTGAAGGCTCCGGTAGACCTCTTTTTCAACCACCACTGTCCTGACTCTTCGCCTGGACAGTTGGTTGGCCACCCACACGCCTAATATGGTAAAAAATACCGCTATCAGGCCTATGTAAATCTCCAGTGAATTATCTGCAATCAGGTATTTCCACTGCATCCATTTAAGCACAAAAATCAAAGCAGCCATGGACGCTCCATATATCATGATGTATTTTGATTTCAACAGTATTTGCTTTACCCGTCCCATAGGCACATTGCAATTCATTTGATTTGATAACCAATGTAATCAAATAATGCTTTTTTTGGTAGTGGATTAAATTTTCACCGGCACTCTAACCTGTTACGTAAAAAAGGTGCAAATCACAGATCAATTAACAACAGGCATGTATCAATTGAAACCGGCTATTCATCAATTGCCCCCACAGCTTATCTGCCAACAGCCGTAAATTTACAACATCGATTTAACGGTGATCTAAAACCAACAAATTTACAGATCACGGGGAACCATTCTCCTGAACATAATCAGAAGGAGCATCCCTTTGGATCGTGAAAAAATACCGAATTCACCGGGATTGGGTATTTAATAAGACCTGCTCTGTCCAAACATGGTGTGAGCAAAATATTACGACCGTTTTTAACCTAACCAGAAGTAAGATGAAAAAGAAAAAGTTAACCCTGAAAGAGCTGAAAGTAACCAGCCTCATTACAAGCGTAACGCCCATCGGCAATGAAGCAGAAACTGTAAAAGGCGGAGCTGAAGTTCCTAAAACTGCCATTTGCACGGTATCGAACACATTTCCCTAATTGTTAATCAACCTTTTGCACAAAAAACCTGACGTGAGCATATTCATGTCAGGTTTTTAGTTTTAGCGGGTTTCAACAGTCATAGCTTTTGTAATTACATCGTCGCCAGACCTTAGCAGATCAAGCCAAAAACCGTGGAGGAAACGGATTAGAAAGTAAAGCTTGCCAGGTGAAATTCATCAATAGAAAATTAGTCAACTATGCCTATTACTGTTTTAGCTATGTTTGCCTACCGCTTCTGCCGATTACTATTAACACCCGACATTGCCTACTCTGACTCATGTCTTGCCTTTAGGGCAACTTAGTTATGCATATGCCTGAGGTATAACTTCTCCAGGTCCTGAAAACTGACGTCACCAGACTTGAATTGCTCTACCAATACACCTTCTTTCATAATGCCGATATGTGTGCCGGTATCTTTGGCCCGGAAAAGATCATGCGTAGCCATCAAAGTAGCTACACCTTTCCCTTTCATTTCAAGCAGCAGTTCTGAAAATTCGTTGCTGGCCTTAGGATCAAGGCCGGAGGTAGGTTCGTCAAGCAGAAGTACACTGGCTTCCCTTGCTCTGGCCAGGGCTATGCCCACCTTTTGCCGCATACCTTTAGAGTAGCTGCTTACACGCCTGTGAATGAATGCTTTCTGTAATCCTGACTGCTCCAGAAGCCCCTCCAACTGCTCCCGGGAGTAATGTTTCCCGCCAAGGCCACAAAAGAAATCCAGGTTTTCCAGCCCTGTTAAATTGGAGTAGAGCATCAGGTTTTCCGGAATGTAGGCCAGTACTTGCTTGGTTTCACCCGGATATTGGGTTACATTCAACGAGTTAATAGCTGCCTCGCCGGTAGTAGGCTCAATGAAGTTGAGGAACAAATTTATGGTAGTAGACTTGCCTGCCCCATTGGCTCCCAGCAGGCAGAAAATATCACCCCCCTCTACTGACAGGTTGAGTGCATTAAGGGCAGTAAAATTGCCATATTTTTTTGTGAGGTTTGTTGCTTTCAGCATATGTAATCTTTTTATAAAGTTGTCATTCAAATCAATGATCCGGGACTAAGCCACTTTGATCTTTTTTAAGTTAACTGCTGCCAGTATGGAAAATCCGGCAATGAATACCAGTAAGGGCAATACGGCCTGGCCCCAGTTTATCTCAGGTTTTTCGGAAAAATACTCCGGAGTAAACTGCTGCCAGTCTACACCGTTTACCGATGCCCCCTCAAATATTTTAGGGTAGAAGTACATCCTCATCTTTTCATGGAAGGCCTGGGTATGATCCAGAAACTTCATATGGTTTTCCAGACTACTCCCGGCCAGATCATTAAATAATAGCTGGGCATGCATGGTAGGCATAAAAAGGGCCGCCGTGCTGCTGGCCTTTTCCCGCTGCATGATCTTTTCGCGCATAGCTTCACTCTGTTGGCGTGACTCATCGTCACCCATTTGTTGCATGGCATAGTACCAAAGCCAGCTAAAATCATCGTCAGGCAAGGTATATTTTTCAAATTGTGGGTAATGTGCAAAGAATTTGTCCATCGTCGGCCCCTTGGCCATATCCCACTTTTCATGGTAACCATCCCGCTGTTTTACCATGGTGCTCAAAGCTTCCGGCACCGGGTACAGGTTAGCTACAAGGTTATTTACCGAAGCTGGTAAAAGTATAGCCAGTACTACCCACACGGAGAGCAGCGTAAGTGCATTGAAACTTGAGTTGCGTTGCCATGACACCACCCAGAAACATAAGGCCAGCCAGAAAACGAGATAAAGGAAACCAAGTACTGCGAACGCCATCAGGGTTTCGTTGATAGCTAGTGAAAGCTTAACGGTTGCGAACGTAAATAATAGCAGCAAGGCAATAAATATGAGAAGCGCTCTTACAGATAGCTTTTTCAACAGATAGCCCCGCACGGACTTCGACTGTATCGCCACCAGTCTCCATGTTCCTTTCTCCTTTTCCTCTGAGAGCAAGTCATAGGTAAAAGCGATTACAAGCAAAGGGAACAGGTAGATGATCACAAAGCCAAAATCCAGGTTGCCCGATTGCAGGCTGGTTGGATTATAGAGATCCGTATCGTATCGCTGTCCCTCAAGATTTCTGATGGTTACATTTTGTATACCGGAGTTTACATCACGCTGCCCAATGGACAATGCGGTAAGGTTGCCGGGTGAATTGATCAATGCAAAACGCAGGTAGTAGAGCAGCAAGCCCATTTCCTTATCAATCCAGCTCACATTTCGTGCTATATGCTCCTGCTGATGCCTGGTGACCTCGGCGATTGCCTTTTCCTGTTTTGCCAAAAACTGATCGCCTATAAGAATACTAACCACCCCCAATATAAGGATCAGGAGGGTAGTGACCATTACTGTTTTTGAGCGAATAAATTGTTTTACTATAAGTGAATACATGATTATATAGACTTTACTTTTTTGGACAGATAAACAAGGCCTCCAACAGAAGCTACACCCCAACTGACGAGGGAAAATATAGACCACCATTCACTACGAAGAGCTGTACCTATGGAAGTGAACTTATATTTAAAGTCTTCGAATTCTTTCCAATGTTCACGACTGATGGTATGTGGCTTATCATCCGGCCCTGGTTTTTTATTACTGATCAATTCCATTTGCAACTCGTTCATCTTCTGAGCCAGTCGGTACCGGTACTCCTCTGCCTGCCCTTGAAAACTTATATATGATTCAAAATCAGTCCCGGAAAGGGTCATAGAAAGGTTTTTTATGGCTATGTAGGGATTAACGGCCGCAGCAATCCTCGTAATGCCATTTTGTTTTTGGTAGATCTGTTGCAGCTCTTTAAGATGATCATTATATATATGTGTACTTAATTTTTCTCCTTCCCGCATCACAAACCCGCTGTAGTTAAAGGGCAACTGCTCAACCGAGCTGACCTGATGTGCCTGCAAAACGGAATCTTTCAAGTGGCGGAAGTGCGGGTCATCCGGGTTGTGACTGTCCCCTGCCTGAATAAGCTCTTTTTCAACAGCAGCTTCAAATTCAATTTTGGAAGGCGAAGCATAAAAGTAACTGCCCAGCGCCTGTGTGGTACGGGGCAGTACTATAAAAAAGAATAACCAAACAGCCAGCAGCTTGATCAGAGCATCCTTGGATGAGCTGCTAACTGCAGAAACTAAAACTGTGATAACACTAATTATCACATAGAACACCAAATAACAGGCAACTATACCTGCATATCGTAACCATACATCGGCAGTGAGCCCTCCGTCAGCAGTGGTGAGCAACACCAGCATGACCAGTATCACCGGGATAAAAAAGAGCATGACCAGCCCCATCAACCCGAGGGATTTACCAATGAGTATTTCTTTCCAGCCGGTGCCCTGGGAGAGGATGATCTTCAAGGTACCATTTTCCCGTTCTACGGCCACAGCTACAAAACCCAGAAAGAAAATAACCAGTGGCAGGATGACCTGCAGTATCATGGCCATGCTTATCTCTCCGAAACGCAGCAACCCAGTGGAGAAACTTGCCTCGGAGAAGTTGACAGTGTTTTGTTTGTGTGCCTCAAGAAACACAGCATTACCGGTGAAGCTCTCCAGTCCAAAGTCAAACATGCTGAGGGCATGCTTTAGCCTGAAGGCAAATGAACCATAATGGGCCATGCGGTGCGGGTGCTTGTCAGGATTGCTTTCCCAACTCTTCCGGGCCTCCTGCTGATAGTGCATCCGGATATCATTATGGGTAGTGTAGCTTTTCCACCCACTGTAAGCAGCATATGCCAGCACAAAAACCATAATACCCATTACCGGAAAAATGGCCCTGGACCTAAACGTATTTAACCAAAAGTGTTTCGCGATGAGTAAAACTGATCCTCTTTGCATAGTCTTTTAAAAATTATAAGTAGCGGTAACCATAAAATTGCGGGGCGCACCGGGAAACAGGCGCAGGTAATTCTGAGCGCCGATCCAATAGGTCTTGTCCAGTACATTGTTAACATTCAGGGCCAACTGCATATTGGATTTTGCCGGGTTATAGTATATCGCCATATCCATAATGGTATAGGCCGGCACGGTAAAGTCACGGGTGAACCAGGGTATCTTGCTCCCACTATACTGTAGGCCTGCACCTATCCCCAGATCCTTCAGGAATGTTGAACGTGGAAAATCATACCGCGCCCAGAGGTTGGCACTGTTTACCGGCGTGTTTTCCTTGCGCTTACCGTTAAGGCTTTCATCCTGGTCGGTTACAATACGGGCATCTATATAGCTGTAGGAGGCATTGACTTGCAGGTTGGACAAAATATATCCTGCCAAATCCCATTCGAAGCCACGGCTCCTGTCAGATCCTCTTTGCACCAGCGAATCGGGAAAAGCCGGAAGGTTAGCATTGATCAATATGTTTTTCTGGTTAATCTCATAAAAGGCCACACTCATGGTGACGCGGCGATTAAAAAATTCACCCTTGGCTCCTATTTCCTTGAGATCGCTGATGAGGGGTTTGAAGCGGGCCGGTGAGTTAGGATCCCAAAAGAAGGCCCCGGTATTGGGCATGAGCGTAACGGTATTGGACTGCGGCTGGTATCCTTCCAGATAGGTAGCGTAAACGTTGAGTTGCGGTGCAACTTCATAACTAAGGCCGACTCTGGGGAGCCATGCTTCATTGGTAAACTCAGTTTCGTTAGGTGCTTCATAGTTGGTAATATCTTTAAACCATTCCCTTCTCAGACTGAATAGCGCCAAAAGCCTGCCCAGTTTAAGCTGCTCCTGCACATAGATGGCATGTGTAGAAGTAAGTGCAGAGGGGACTGCTATGCGTGAGTTAAGCACATAATCCTGCACATTTTTAATGGTGTATTGCGGATTGGCAAGATCAAAATGGTCAACATTGGGTTTCGGCAATACCTGGCCGTCTATGGTTATAGTCTCATAAGCATCGGCATTGTCCGGGTCGAAAGACGAGGTAGCCGTACCATCTTTCAGCAAATAGCCTCGTGCAGAGTTTTGCCCGCCTCCCTTTGTTTTGTGCCAACGACTGACATCATATCCTACCAGTAACTGGTTAGAAACCTTGCCGAGATCAAAATCAAAGTTCAGGTATGAGTTCAGGTTATCAGTGTCCCAAAACTGCTGCCGCTGTATAAACCTCATAGCCGCCAGGCTGGTGACAGGTTGGTTATTGATGTCTACGGCAAAACCATTGGTAGTTCTATGTTCCTGCAAGTCTTCCGACCAGGTTTGTTTCATATAGGCTGTATTAAAACTGATCTTATCACTGAACTTGTGGGTAAAGTTGGTCATGATCATGAACTCCTTCGAGATGAAGTAATCATTGGAAGCACCTAAATTTAAGCTGATAGGTGTGCTATTCAAGTCGGTTTTGCCTGCAACAGCGCCAAAAATGGGTTGTCCCCGATCCAACGTACCTGTGCTGTTGCTGTAGATCATTTCAACATTGATTGCTGTTTTGTCATTAGGGATATAGCTGATGGATGGAGCAAACAGCGCGGCATCATTCGTAACCAGGTCACGGAAAGATTTTGCTTTTTGCAAAGCTCCATTGATCCTGTAAAGCAAAGTTTTGGATTCATTCAAAGGCCCGGTAAAATCCAACGCAGCACGTATTGTGCTAAAGCTACCTGCCCCCAGACTGATGGACTTGCGCGATTCCGCCAGTGGTTTTTTGGTCACCATGTTAATGCTTCCGCCCGGATCAACGGTAGAAAAAGTAACTGAGGCAGGCCCTTTCAATACTTCAACTCGCTCAATATGTGAGGTAATAGGCTGCAGGAAATAATATTGACGGGTACGCATACCATTGATGATTTGACCCTCTTCGTTTTGACTTATGCCTCGGATGTTGTACTGGTTATAGTAGCTTGAAGGAGCTACGCCGCTCACAATCTTTACGGCATCTGCCAACTGAAAAGCCTGCCTGTCGGCTATCAACTCTTTGGTAACCGTGGATACTGACTGTGGAAGCTCTTTATTTTTGATAGCGGTTTTAGTGGCGGAAAATGAATAGTCACTGTTATAGTCGTGCTGCAATCTTCCGAGTATTTCAACAGTCTGAAGTTCCTGCGCAAGCTCATTGAGCACTATGGTTCCCAGGTCATAGGTCTGAGATTGGGTAAATGCATAGGTCTTTTTGAAAGTTTCATAACCCATAAAGCGTACTTCAACCTCATAGGTGCCGGTATCAGCCAGGTCAATAGTAAAAGCTCCGGTCTTATCCGTGGTTGTTCCTGATGTTTTATTGTTACCGCTTAACTTAACTGTTGCCCACGGTACGGCATTTTGCCGGGCATCTACCACAGCACCTTTGATGATAATTTGGGAGTATGCCTGGCTGTAAAAAAATGCCAGCATAAAGAGGCATAGTAAGCTTTGTTTCATTTTAATAATTCTGATTAATTAATTGTCTATTAGTATGATAACCGGGTTTTAATTCTTAGTTGCAACAATGTTGCATAATTAGATAAATAATAATTTAGATGCAACGATGTTGCTTTTAAAATGATTATTAATCAGATAGTTGGTTAGGGGATTTAAGAGCTTTTGAAGGTTACATAACCGGGAGAGGTCGAGGTTGGACTGAGTGATCCGATAAGGTTATTTTCGGACAATCATCGGATAACGGTATGACACCTCCATTTTACAACTATTGCAGCACTACCAGGAAGGATTTTAACTTCACAAAACACCGATCTTAACACCTGCTTTACTAAGCCTCAAAGG
>NZ_SMLW01000272.1 GCF_009711405.1 Fulvivirga kasyanovii
CTTCATAATTTTAGCTGTAATTAACTTTTTTGTGATCTCCTATTTTCAAAACAGGATCACAGATGCTACTAAAGAAATAGAAGCGGCAAAGGAACTGCACCTTCTTCCTGAACAAATGGCTTCCAGCGCACAACTATTTACCAATGGAAATACAGAAGCACGGAGCAACCTGGAAACTGCAGCAGACAGTTTCGAAGAGAAATTACAACAATTAGCCGGAGAGCAGCAGGACTCTGAGGATACCCTGGTGATAGGTAATAATGCATATGCCAATATCACTGAAAAGTGGCTGGAGACGAAAAAGCATATAGACAAACTATTGTTCGAACCTTTAACTGTTGATACGGTAGTGCAGGAATCTAAGGAAGTGCCTTTGTATGATTCCCTTAATACCATAACTACGGAAACAACCCAGAAGGTTTTAAATATCCGCAACCCACAACTGGAAAGGGCAAACAATTATCTGCAAAGCTCAGCAAAGGACCTCACAAAAGCAGCCAGAAGGGTATTATCAGCAAAAACAAGAGCTTTTGACTCCAAAAGCAACGCACTTACCTACACCTCCCTGATATTCTTACTCTTATATATAGCTGCTGTAGCGGGCACCCTGGTATGGGTACATAAGAAGGTAGACACCCCGCTTAAAGATCTTTATACAGTAGCATCGCACATCAGTAACGGCGACCTTTCAAAAAAATCAGCTTACACTCAGGATAATGAAATCGGCAAAATTGCCAGATCAATTAACCAAATCAGCAACAACCTCCAGAATGCAACTGGATTTGTAAATGCCATTGAGAATGGCAAACTGGATGTTGAGTTCAAAGGTGCCGAAGGTGAAGATTTAAGAGGCAGAGGCCTTGAAGGCGCTTTACTGACCATGAGAGATCAAATGAAGCGTGTTGCAGAAGAAGAGCGTGAAAGAAAATGGTCCACCGAAGGACTTGCCAAATTTGTGGACATATTGCGCTCCACCAGTGATGATGTACATGCACTGGGTGACATTATTATTTCAAACCTTGTGACTTACACCCGGTCAAATCAGGGGGGCATATTTATTGTAAATGAGCAGGACGAGGAAAATAAGTTCCTGGAGCTGATATCCCTGTATGCATTTGATACCAAAAAGTATGATAAGCGCTCCTACAGAGCCGGAGAAGGTTTGGTAGGACAAACTTACCTCGAAAGACAGACCATATATTTACTTGAAGTGCCTGATGATTATATCACGATCACTTCCGGTCTGGGAGGGGCCAACCCCAAAGCTGTGCTCCTGGTTCCGCTCATGGTGAATGAAGAGATTTACGGAGTAATAGAACTTGCATCTTTTAACGAATACAAAAACTACCAGATTGAATTTGTTGAAAAACTGGCAGAAAGCATAGCTTCAACTATTGCCGGCGTTAAAAACAATCAGCAGACCAAATTCCTTCTGGAAGAATCTCAGGCGCTGACCGAACAAATGCAAGCCCAGGAGGAGGAAATGCGCCAAAACATGGAGGAACTCTCCGCTACCCAGGAAGAAATGTCCAGGAAAGAAGTAGAAATGACTGCTCAGCTCACCGCTATCAATAACAGCCTTTCTTCTGCTGAGTACAATATGGAAGGTATACTTCTTACAGCTAACAACAACTATATCAAACTTTTGGGCTATCATCAGCTTGAAGAAATACAGGACCTTTCATTTAACGCACTTAGCTCAGGGGATACATCAGAACTCTGGAGGGACCTGCGCAATGGAACAGGCCATTCGGGCGATTTTACCAAACTAAAAAAGAATGGTGAAGTGGTGAAGGTCAACACCTCCTATACGCCTGTGAAAAACAACAACGGAGATTATTATAAGGTAATAGAGCTCATTTTATCTGTAGGTTCAGCGGAAGTGGAAAAAACCGGCGGTGATGAATGGGAGCAAATGAAAGAAGTGGAGGAAGAGCTAAGACAAAACCTTGAAGAACTGGAAGTAACTCAGGAACAACTCGACCGGAAGCTGAGATTATCAGAAGCCACTTTAGATACACTGGATAATGTGGTTAAAATTGTTATCTTCAATACGGAAGGTACCGTAACCCATATAAACCGTTCTGCCCAACAGGCACTTGGTATTACGGATTCTGACATTACAGGTCAAAGTATCAGCGAGTTAGTTGCTGAGGACCTCACAAATGAAAAAACTATTTCAAAAAAAGAGGTTACCTTAAAAACTAAATCCGATAAAATAAATGTTAAGGCTGAGATTTATCAGGACACAAGCCGCAACCAAACCTTTATCATATGGATATAAATATTATTTTCGCGGAATAGCTTTAGATCCTTATAGTTTTTAAGTTTTATAGGAGAAAATTATTAAATTACACAATTTACATTTTCATAGAATAGCTGGCATATAGATAATGAAGGAAATCGACATTGCAGATTTAAAAAGAATAACAGAGTTGGTAAAGACCAAGTACAACTATGACTTTACCAATTATGCTATGTCATCATTTAAGAGGCGGATCCTTCGAATACTCGAACTCCACAATCTCAGTGTTGACGAACTGATCAAGAGGTTATATGAACCCTCATTTTTGGATGACTTCTTAAACGAAATTACAGTCAACGTAACAGAGATGTTCCGTGACCCTCCTTTCTGGAGAGTACTGAGGGATGATATCATTCCGGCTATTATGCTCAACCACCAGAAGATCAGGATATGGCACGCTGGCTGCTCTTCAGGTGAGGAAGTTTTTTCTATGGCTATCATGCTACGTGAAATGGGTATTTTGGATAATGTATCGTTAATCGCCACTGATTTGGACTCCAATATACTGGAAAACGCGAAAGCGGGTGTGTACAACCTTAAAAACATGGAGCTTAATGAGAAGAACTACATACGCTATCAGGGTACATCTTCTCTAAGCAAGTATTATAAAGAGTCCAACGGTAAAGCGGTAATGGACAAAACCCTTGTTGAAAATGTATCTTACCGAAAACACGACCTGGTGAAGGGCGAGGTTTTCAATAAATTTGATCTCGTTTTGTGCCGCAATGTAATGATCTATTTCAATCAAACATTGCAAAATGAGGTCTTAAAAAAATTCCATGAAAGCTTATTCAAATATGGATACCTGGCTATTGGCTCCAAAGAATCACTGATCTGGTGTGATATTGCCAGCAAATTCATTGTAGTTAATAACGAGGAAAAGATATATAAGAAAATTAAGGATTGAGGTAGCTGAATGGGAATGAGCCGTTTTACACTAAATAATAAATATAAAGCCGTGGTAATTGGCGGGTCGGCCGGGAGTTTTCAGGGAATAGTAAAAATACTGTCGCACTTACCTCCGGATTTTCCCCTGCCTATAATCATGTGTTTGCACCGACTCAAACATGTGAGGAACGGTTTCGTGGAAGCGTTGTCTATTAAAAGTATAATGGAAGTAACTGAGCCATATGATAAAGAGAATATAAAAAAAGGTAAAGTTTACCTCGCCCCTGCCAATTATCATTTGTGCATTGAACTTGGTCATTATTTCAGTCTTTCAACAGAAGAAATGATCAATAACTCCAGGCCAGCAATAGACCTGACCTTAAGCACGGCCGCGTATGTATATAGAGACAAGCTAATCGGGATCCTACTATCAGGAGCCAACAGAGATGGTGGCCTGGGTATGAAGTACATTAAAGACAGAGGAGGCCTCACCATTGTTCAGGACCCTCAGGAGTGCATGATAGATACTATGCCGAATGCTGCCCTAAGTGCTACCACCATTGATTACGTGCTGAAAGTGGATGAAATAGTTGATTTTTTTACCGAATTAAACAAACAATATAAATA
>NZ_SMLW01000429.1 GCF_009711405.1 Fulvivirga kasyanovii
TTGCGTTCAATTTCATTAATGCCTAAAGAGTTTTAACTTAGCATCCCGCAAAAATTATGACATATGAGTAAAAAATATGATGTTTATGGCATTGGTAATGCCCTGGTAGATATTGTTACAGAAGTAGGTGACGATTTTTTCGAGAAATACAAAATTGAAAAGGGTTTCATGACCCTTGTGGATGAGCAAAGACAGTTTGAATTGATTGAAGCCATTCACCTCCCTAGTAGTAATCTGGCCTGCGGAGGCTCAGCAGCAAATACCGTTATAGCGGCCAGTCAGTTCGGTAGCAATTGCTTTTATTCGTGCAAAGTGGCCAACGATGATATGGGTAAGTTTTACCTGAAGGACCTAAGGGAAAATGGTGTCGATACCAACCTGACAGATGGCACTGCTCCGGAAGGTATAACCGGCAAATGTCTGGTAATGACGACCCCCGATGCCAACAGGACCATGAATACCTTCCTGGGGATAACCGCTACATACTCCACGGATCAGATAGATGAAGATAAACTTAAAGATTCTTCATATTTGTACATAGAGGGCTATCTGGTAACCTCAGAAAATGGTCAGGAAGCTATGAAACATGCTAAAAAGCTGGCTGAAAAACATGGAGTGAAGACAGCCCTTACCTTCTCCGACCCAAGTATGGTTAAATATTTTAAAGAACCTATGGAACAGGTTGTAGGAGCAAGCGTTGATCTGCTGTTTTGTAATGAAGAAGAAGCTATGCTCTTTACAGGTAAAAGCAGTCTGCTGGAAGCCCGTGAAGAATTAAAGAAGGTAGCTAAGAAATTTGCTATTACTCAGGGAGCAAACGGAGCTATGATATTCGATGGAGATACTTTTATAGATATTGAACCCTACAAAGTAAAGGCAGTAGATACCAATGGTGCAGGTGACATGTTCTCAGGAGCATTCTTATATGGTATTACCCATGGGCATAGTTATGCCGAGGCCGGAAAAATTGCCAGTCTGGCATCTTCAAAGATTGTATCCAAATTTGGACCACGCCTGGAGTGGCATGAATCCAAAGAAGTTTTGAATCATCTTTTTGATTAATCATAAATAACCATTTTTTTTAACCCCAACCGAACAAATATGAGAAAAACGATCATAGCGTATTTTCTTTTTGTCGCGCTGGCGTCTTCATTGTACGCTCAAAAAAGCAACAAAATAGAATATACAGAATTTGATTTGGATAATGGGCTGCACGTCATCCTCCATCAGGATAACAGTACACCTATTGTTGCAGTTAGCATTATGTACCATGTAGGCTCAAAAAATGAAAACCCGGAGAGAACGGGATTTGCCCATTTTTTTGAGCATTTATTATTCGAAGGTTCTGAAAACATCAACAGAGGAGAGTTTGACAAATACATTACCAATGCCGGTGGTGTAAACAATGCCAACACTTCATTTGACCGGACCTTTTATTACGAATTACTTCCTTCTAATCAACTGGAACTCGGCCTTTGGCTAGAGTCCGAAAGGTTAATGCATGCCAAAATTGAAGATATTGGTGTAGAAACTCAGCGAGAAGTAGTAAAAGAAGAAAAAAGGCAGCGATACGACAATCAGCCCTATGGAAGACTGATCATAGAAGTATTCAAAAGAGCATATAACAAGCACCCTTATCAGTGGATGCCTATCGGTTCACTTGATCATTTGACCTCAGCTTCACTGGAAGAATTCATTCAGTTTTATGAGACTTTCTATGTACCTGAAAATGCCACGTTGTCGATAGCTGGAGATATCTCTATCGAAGAAACTAAAAAACTGGTCAAAAAATACTTTGCAGATATCCCAAGGGGAGGAAAAGAGATTCCGAGACCGGACATTGTAGAGCCAAAGCAGGAGAAAGAAGTAAGGGATGTAGTTTATGATCAGGTGCAGCTTCCTGCAGTCGTTCAGGCCTATCATATTCCTGCACAAGGTACGGATGATGCCTATGCATTAAGCATGTTAAGCACACTCTTAAGCGATGGACAAAGCTCCAGAATGTACAAGAGCCTGGTAGATGAGCAGCAGAAAGCAGTTACAGCAGGATCTTTCCCTCTGGCCCTTGAAGACCCAGGGTTATACCTTGTGTATACCATTGCCAATATGGGAGTAGGGGTAGAAGAACTTGAGAAAAGTATTGATGAGCAAATCGACCGCGTGAAGAATGAATTGATTACGGAAAGGGAATTTCAAAAGATCAGAAACCAGGTTGAAAATGACTTTGTAACACAAAACAGTACCATGGCCGGAATAGCAGAAAATCTGGCAAACTACCATGTGTACTTTGGTGATGCCAACCTTATCAACACCGAGATAGAGAAATATATGAATGTGACGAGAGAAGATATCAAGAGAGTGGCCAATCAGTATTTCACTAAAGATAACAGGGTAGTACTATACTATCTCCCCGAATCACAAAGAGATCAATCTGCTAACACTGAACCTAAATCTGAGAACTAATATGAAAACCATACATTTCAAACTATTACTGGCTTTGGTTTTTATCTCATTCAGCGCAGTTGCTCAGGTAGATAGAACTAAAGCCCCTGAACCCGGACCGGCTCCGGAAATACAGATCGGCGAGTACCAGTCCTTTGAATTGAAGAACGGGCTTAAGGTATTTGTAGTTGAAAACCATAAAATTCCAAGAGTTGCTTTTTCCTTAACCCTTGATAATGAGCCTATCCTTGAAAAAGATAAAGCAGGCTATGTTAATATCATGGGCCAGTTGCTGAGAAACGGCACCACGAACCGCAGCAAAGCAAAACTCGATGAAGAGATCGATTTTATAGGAGCATCGCTTTCCACATCCTCCGGGGGTATCTATGCAGCATCTTTAACCAAGCACAAAGAGAAGTTGCTGGAGTTGATGACAGATGTACTGTTTAATCCGGCTTTCCCTCAGGAGGAGTTGGAGAAGATCAGAAAGCAAACCTTGTCCGGCCTGGCCGCAAGCAAGGACGACCCTAACGCCATTGCAGGTAATGTAAGGAGCGTGCTGGTTTATGGTAAAGACCATCCGTACGGTGAGATAACAACAGAAGAAACTGTTGAAAATATCACCATCGAAGATGCTAAGGCATACTATAACAAGTACTTCAAACCTAATGTAGGATATCTGGCAGTGGTTGGAGACATCAAATTTAAAGATGCCAAAAAACTGGTAACGAAATATTTCAGCAAGTGGGAAAAAGCCGAAGTTACCCAGCCCACCTACAAAGTGCCGGAAGCACCAAAAGAGACCTTTGTGGCTATGGTAGACAGACCTACAAGTGTTCAGTCTGTTATCAATGTATCTTACCCTATTCAGCTTGAACCGGGAAACCCGGATGTGATCAAGTCAAGAGTACTTAATCAGATATTGGGAGGAGGTTTTTCATCAAGGTTGATGCAAAACCTGCGGGAAGACAAGGCATTCACTTACGGAGCCAGGTCATCATTATCCAGTGACGAACTGGTTGGTAATTTTAATGCTTCGGCAAGTGTAAGAAATGAAGTTACAGACAGTGCGGTTCATGAATTTCTGCATGAATTGAAGAGGATCAGGAGTAAAGAAGTGGAAGAAAAAGAGTTATTGGCAGCCAAGGCATCCGTGATAGGTAGCTTTGCCCGCGCTCTGGAGCAACCTTCTACAGTTGCAAGCTTTGCCATCAACACTGCCAGGTATAACCTGCCTGAGGACTATTATGCCAACTACCTGAAAAATGTGTCAAACACCACTTTGGCTGATGTTAAAGCCATGGCCGACAAATACATCAAGCCTGATCACGCCAACATAGTGGTGGTAGGAAAAGCCTCAGACGTAGCCGATGGACTTAAAAAATTCGGCCCTGTAAAATACTACGATATCTATGGGAATGAATATGATCCCGGAAACTCCAAAAAGTTACCTGCCGGACTTACTGCCGGTAAAGTAATTGATAACTATCTGAAGGCAATAGGGGGCAAGGATAAATTATCCGGTGTTAAATCACTTAAAATGGATATGGGAGCGGATATGATGGGCAATTCCATTGACATGAAAGTGTACAAAAAAACTCCAAAAAAATTGCTTGTGGAAGTAGGTATGGGAGGCAATGTTATGAGCAAGCAGATGCTTAATGAGGATGAAGCAGTTGTTGCACAAATGGGCAACAAAATTCCTGTTAATGAGGAAATCAAAGAAGAATTGGTGATTGGTAGCTATCCATTTCCGGAATTGAAGTATGACGAGATTGGTGTGGAAACAAAGCTGATAGGAATAGAAAAAGTGGACGCTGCGGACGCTTATGCGGTTGAAGTTACTTATCCATCAGGCACCAAAGTTACTCAGTATTATGATGCGCAATCTGGCTTTAAGATCAGACAAACAAGGGTGGCCAAAACCCCGCAGGGAGAGATGCCCATGTCAACTGAGTTTGGTGATTACAAAGAAGTAAACGGCATTTATTTTCCGCACCTTGTCGTACAGCCGATGGGAGGAGGAATGAAAATGAATATCAAAACAGAAAGCATTGAAGTTAATCCTGAAATCAGCGACGATACTTTTAAGTAATAATGTTTTTTAAAGAAAATAAGAAGGCTGCCCAAAAATCGGGCAGCCTTCTTTGCTTATACAGCGTTTTAAATTTTAAACAAGCTCGCAGCCAGTCCATTTTTCAAAAGATGTTTTTTGCTGCTTTGATGGTTCGGGAAGAGGCTCAATAGTATACTGATGAAAATACTTATCTTCTCCCGGCTTAAGTTTTATGGTGATATCTTTATAGTTTCTGCGTACAAGAAATTCATAATTACCTGCGCCAAACTGGTTTATATTTTCAATATCAAGCTTTTGATCATTGATTGACAGGATCTCATCATTGAGAGAGAAATAATTTTCACCGATCGAACCGGGTGCAATTTGAGTAATTTTCAGTGAGCCATTAGGTTCCGCTATTCGAATACCAAAGTATTTTTCAAGGTCATTCTCAGAGTCTTTTTCAAGCAATTGGCAGCCAACATAATTTAATAGGTCATTAATAAGAACCTTCTTGGACTCCTTGCCCTTAACGTGCGCATCAAAGAAATCACTCAGGTCAGCGCCGTATACGCTCTCACTAACCTCTTTGATATTTTCATAGCTATATCCTTTTCCTGTTTTACCATACAAGCTCCAAAGCTTCCTCATGATATCATCAAGAGATTTTTGATCCGCCGACTTTTGTCTGATCATTAAGTCAAGGCAAAGGGCAACCATAGCACCTTCTACATAAATAGAACTCTTACGTTCGGGAGTGGTAATGGCATAGCCGTCTATCCATAAGTCCAGCGAAGAGTCAACAACAGAATAATTTAATCTCCCGTAATTGGAGAAATGCCTGCGGAATAGCGTATTCAATTCACTGAAATACCATTGCCTGTCAAATACCCCGCCTCTGGACAAAAACAAATCACCATAATAAGTGGTGAACCCTTCGGCAACAAAGCCGGTAGGAAAGACGACAGATTTATTGAACTGATACGGCATCATTTCCTGAGGCCTGATTTTTATGATATTCCAGGCATGAAAAAGCTCATGAGAGCTGACACCTAGAAGTTGACTATACATATCCTCTGTATTGAGTGCATGGCCCGGACCTAGACAAATTACCGTAGAATCATGATGTTCAACGCCATGATAAAATTTATATGGCAGGACTTCAATTAGAAAATGATATTCCTTTTCCGGAAACTCTTCCATCTCCTTAACCTGTTCCTGGGAGAATTTTTTAAAATCGCTGACAAGCTTCTCCGGCTGAATGGGGTGTTCACCGTTGAGCCAGATGTGAAAGTTGTACCCATCTACTTCATATTCATGATGCTCAAGGTCAGCCCCGGCCATTAACGGACTGTCAACCAGCTCATAGTAATCCTGCGCTACGAAGGACTGCTGATCATGTTCAAGCCCGCACGCAACCTGATAATTTTTTGGTATATCAATGGATACTTTACATTGTTCGTTGAGCCTTGCTACATCATAAACCATACAGTTAATGAAATTAATGTAAATATGTGACTCGTCGTACCAGCTATTCCCGGCATCCATTTTAAAAGCGAAATAATCGTAACTTACCACGATAGACCCGGCACCTGCCGTGTCAACTCTCCAGGTACTCGGGTTGACCTTTGTGTAATTTAAAGGTTCTCCATCTTCGTTTTCAATTTTGAAACCTCTGATGTTCTTGGCATAGTTTGCAGCTTCATACCTGCCGGGTCTCCATATAGGCAATTCTAATAGTACACTTTCCGAATCTACCTTATCCAGCTCGAGCTTTACAGTGAAAAAATGGGTTAGAGGGTTTTTAAAATGAATGGAATAGTTCATGGTTAGTTAAGTTGTTTTAATTCTACAACACCGAGTGGGGTAGTCCCCCGATAGGTTGGTAAAAGTATTTTTTATAAAGTTAACCTAACAACTCATATTGTTGTAGTTTTTAGCGTTGCTTCAAACAAAATTGGGAGACTGTTTGCAAATACAAAAAAGCTCGTTATCTTTGCAGCCCGATAAAAACTTAAGTGACAGACCAGTCCTGTTTTAAAGGGCTAAAAGAATATAACAATGAAAAGAACATTCCAACCTTCGCAAAGAAAGAGAAAGAACAAGCACGGTTTCAGATCAAGAATGGAATCTGCTAATGGTAGAGCGGTTTTAGCCAGAAGAAGAGCTAAAGGAAGAAAGAAACTTACCGTTTCTGACGAAAAGACTCATAAATAATCTTTTGCCGATACAAGTAAGGCTGGCAGCAGCCTAAGTTTGGACTGTTTTTTTCGGCAAAAGCATTGAAAAAAACTACCGAAATGGCATCAATGACTTTTAAAAAGTCAGAAAGGCTTGCACATAAGAAATCAATTCAGGAACTCTTCACCAGGGGTTCCTCTTTTTATTTATATCCATTCAAAGTCATTTTTAGAGCAGATGAGAGTATTCCTGCTCACCAGATTCTCATCTCCGTTCCCAAAAGGTCTTTTAAAAAAGCCGTGTTACGAAATAAGTTGAAGCGTAGGATACGTGAGGCTTACCGGCTAAATAAGCATCTTCTCGATACCAGTGTTAAATATCAAATTGCATATATTTATACTTCTAAGGACCTTTTAGAGTTTAATGATATCGAAAGGAAACTGATTGCTGTCTTAGAACGTTTAAAAAATCAGTTGGCTAAGAAAAGTGAATAATATGCTAAGGAATAATAAAGTTAAAGTTACAGGGGTATTCGTAATTCTGGCGTTTACCCTTTTTTCGTTTGTTGGCCCTACCGAAAGGTACTTCGAGATAGCCAAAAACCTCGATATTTTTGCTACCCTATTCAAGGAGGTCAATGCCTACTATGTAGATGAAGTAGATCCCGACAAAATGATCCGAGTCGGTATTGACGCCATGTTGGAGTCACTTGATCCTTATACCAATTATATCCCGGAAGATGAAATAGAATCTTTCAGAACAATGACAACCGGACAATATGCAGGGATAGGAGCCTTAATAGGGACTATTGACAGCAAAACCATTATTACCATGCCCTACGAAGGGTATGCCGCATATAACGCGGGACTTCGTATCGGAGACGAGCTGCTGGAAATAGACGGAAAAGATGTGTCCGGCAAAGACGTTTCTGCCATTAGCACGCTTTTAAAAGGACAGGCAAGAACAGAACTGCAGCTAAAGGTTCGCAGGTACGGCCATGAAGAACCGCTGACCTTTGCTTTTAAGAGAGAAAAAATTACCGTTACCAATGTCCCGTTTTATGGTAAAGTAAGCAATGACATCGGATATGTGAAGCTGGAGGATTTTACCAGTGATGCCGGCAAAGAGGTAGCCAAAGCCGTAGAAGAGTTGAAAGAGAAAGGAGCGACGAAACTTATTCTGGATTTAAGAAACAATCCCGGAGGATTATTGAGTGAAGCAGTTAATGTTTCCAATGTCTTTATTCCAAAGAATAAAGAAGTTGTTTCGACCAAAGGCAAAGTCAGCGAGTGGAACAAGGTTTATAAAACACTAAACAATCCTGTAGATACCGAGATGCCGTTAGTGGTACTTACTAACGGAGGAAGTGCCTCGGCCGCAGAGATCGTATCGGGAGTTATTCAGGATTACGATCGTGGAGTGCTGGTCGGAGGCAAGACTTATGGAAAGGGATTGGTACAAACCACCAGGCCTCTTACCTATAATGCCCAGCTAAAAGTGACCACCGCCAAATATTACATCCCTAGTGGAAGGTGTATTCAGTCCCTTGACTATACACACCGTGACGAAGAGGGTAAAGTGCATAAAATAGCAGATTCTCTTAAAATGGAATTCAAAACTGCCAACGGCCGCTCTGTTTATGACGGTGGTGGTTTGGATCCTGATGTGGAGATGGAAGCAGAGTATTATGCCCCTATTACGATCAGCCTGATTTCCAAAGGCCTTATTTTTAACTATGCCACTCGCTATGCCTATGACAAAGGAAGTATTCCTCCGGCAGCAGATTTTGAACTTACCGATGCAGAATACAATGCGTTTAAACAATGGTTGAGCGACAAGGATTATGATTACACTACTAAAGTGGAACAGGATTTGGTAAAGCTCGAAGAATCGGCCAAAAAGGAAAAATACTACGAGGATATTCAAAACCAGCTACACGAACTAGAGAAAAGGGTGAAGCACAACAAAGAACTTGACCTCGAGAAGTTTAAGAGTGAAATAAAACAAGCATTGGAAGAGGAAATAGCATCAAGGTTCTATCTTCAAAAGGGGAACATTGAGGCCTCCTTTGATAGTGATAGCGATGTGCAAAAAGCCATTCAGCTCTTAAGTAACACATCAAATTATAATAAAATCCTTTCAACCAAATAATGTCATTAATACTAAGTATTGAAACAGCCACAACAGTTTGTTCGGTGGCCTTGCATCATCATGAACAGTTAATAGGTACGCAAACCTTATATATCGAAAAGTCGCATTCGGGCTTGCTGGCTCCTGTTATTGATTCGCTGGTCAAATACTGTGGTTTTACGTTGAGTGACTTGTCTGCCGTAGCCATTTCCGAAGGCCCGGGATCTTATACTGGTTTGCGCATTGGGGTATCCACGGCGAAAGGCTTGTGCTATGCACTGGATATTCCGCTGATTGCAGTCAATACTTTGGAAGCAATGGCTTTTGGTATTAATAAGTACAATAAAAGCGAAGCCATACTTTGTCCCATGATCGATGCCAGAAGGATGGAAGTTTATTGTTTGCTGGCAAATCATCAAATGGAAGTGGTTGAACCTACAAAACCGGAAATAATAGACAATGCTTCTTTTGAAGATATTTTGTTGAAAGATCAGATTATGTTTTTTGGAAATGGAGCAGCTAAATGTAAAGAAGTAATTAACAGTACAAATGCTCTGTTTGTTGATGATGTCTACCCGGATGCTTCAAATGTAGGTTTCCTGGCTTGTCGGAAGTTTGAACAGCAACAGTTTGAAGATGTGGCATATTTTGAACCCTTTTATCTAAAAGAATTCAGGATCAGTAAACCAAAAGTAAAATAGATTTGTTTTATCCTGCGCTTTGTCGGGGAAATAATATAAAATAGAATATGGAGCAACAGGAGATTATCAACAGAGTCGCGCAAAGTCCTTTAATAACATTTAACCTTGAGGATTATTACCAGAAAGGTGAAAGGGTATTGTTTGATATCAAGGACTGGCTTTTTCAAGGACTTATCTTGAGGGAAAAGGATTTTAGAGCCGCTGTGAAAGAACATGATTGGGAGCAATATAAAGGGAAGCATATAGCCATGACCTGTACGGCTGATGCGATAGTGCCTACCTGGGCTTATATGTTATTGGCTACAAAACTGGAACCTCATGCTGAAACTGTAATTCACGGCAATCTTGGAGAACTTGAAAAAGTGTTGTTCAAGAATGCATTGGACAGAGTGGATGCAAATGAATTCCTGGATAAAAAGGTTGTGATCAAGGGATGTGGTAATCTGCCGGTCCCCGAGTTTGCTTATGTGGAGATTACTAACAAGTTACGGCCGGTGGTGTCCAGC
>NZ_SMLW01000388.1 GCF_009711405.1 Fulvivirga kasyanovii
TTTTATAACTTATCTATTATATGCATGTTCCTTATGCAGCCAGGTACAGGCTCAGGCTGACTCTTTTCCTTCGTTTTTTTACGAGATCAAAGCCAAATCAGATGCAGGTATAATATCCTACTTCGATTCCCTGCGCAACAACCCTTCTGACCAGGCGGAGATCCTGCAAAAATCGCTGCTATCATACGCCGAAGAAGAAGAGCTTTACCTTGTTGAATTATTGTGCAACCGTAACCTTGGTAAGATCTATTCCAACAACAAGGAGCATTCTTTGGCTATAGCCCATTTAAGCCGGGCGGCCGAACTGGCAGCTTCATGGCCCGACCCCAGCTTGCACGGAGACATACTGGTAAGTATGAGCGGCATTTATGATGCCCTGGGCAAAAAAGATGACGCACTTGAAAAATTACTTCGGGCCTACGAAATTCTGATAAAAGCAGACTCTCTGGAAGCCGCCCAGGTCCAATATGCCATGGCCAATCTCAACTATGGCTCCGGAAACCTGAGGGAAGCACTACGTTATGGTTTTACTGCAAAGAAAATATACGACAGGTTCAAGATGGATGAGCTGCAGACAAAATACCAATACAACCTCATGCACCTGCTTAACACGATCGGTGTTACTTACCGCGAACTAAAGGAATATGACAGTGCCATCTATTACCTGGATAGCTCAAGGGAAATTGCACTGCACCTTAACAATGAATTCTGGATAAACCTGACCATCGGCAATATAGGTTCGGTATATATGCTCAAAGGCGAGTATGAGAAGGCTATTGCCTACCTCAGGCAGGATTTAAGGGCCAGTAAAAAGTTTAAGGAATGGATAAGTGCTGCAAACTCAGCCATGAGCATTGGTCAAGCTTACAGCAAACTCGGCAATAATGAACTTGCAAAGGTTTACTATGACAGTGCATTGTATGTGTTCGGTAACAAAGCAAGCAATACAGACATTTTAAGAACCCATTACTATAGAAACCTCTCCCTCTGGTATGCAAGTAAAAAAGAATTTGAAAACGCGCTCATTTATCAGCAAAGATATATGGCTTTAAAGGATACCTTAATGGGCCGGAAACAGCAGGTGGAGCTGGCACAGGTAAAAGCCAATTATGACTTTGACCGCAAATTGAAAGAAATAGACCTGCTTACAAAAAACAACCAGCTTCAACAACAACGTATCGATTACCGAAACATCATCATTTTAGCCGGTGCCGCGGCCATTTGTATTATTCTTATTGTAACAGCCCTGCTCTATATTAACCTTAATGCCAGGAAAAGGGACAATGCACTATTAGCGGAACAGAAGGAACGCATAGAGTCGCAAAGCGAACAACTGGCAGAGCAAAACAGGGTGATCCAGGTCATTAATGACAATCTGGAACAGGAGGTAGAAAAAAGGACCCAGAGCCTGAAAAGCCTGAACAAAGAACTGGATATATTTTTATACCACGCGTCGCATGATATCCGCCAACCGATTGCGACTATCCTGGGACTTGAAAACCTGGCAAGAAAATATACCACAGATCCTGATCTCACCGACATACTGGAGCGCCTCAAATCCACAGCAGACCGGATGGACAATATGCTACGCAAACTCCAGATCAGCCATAGCGTAAACCATACCCCCGCCAGGCTGGAAGAAGTTGACCTGCAGGAGCTGACTTTAAAAGTTATCGAATTAAATAAAGAAACTGAAAAACGCAGAGCAGCCACATTGTGCATTGATATAGAAAAAAGAGTAATTAATAGCAATTCGGAACTTTTAGCAGTGGTTATCCATAATATCATTGAAAATGCCCTTACCTATGGCAATGAAAGGCCTCTGGAAGTGAATATAGATGGCAAACAGTTGAACGAAGAATACTGCATGACAATATCAGATAACGGCGAGGGCATACCGAGGGAATTTCAGCCCAGCGTATTCAACGCCTTCTTTAAAGCCAGTGCTCAATCAAAAGGTAACGGCCTGGGCCTGTACCTTGCGTGGAAGGCCTCCACTATACTAGGAATAAAAATCGAGCTAAAATCAGAATTAAATAAGGGTAGTGAATTTACTTTGCACATTCCTACAGTTTAAAAGTATATTGCAGCTATGTGTGGAATAACCGGAGTGTATGCCTTTAACATGGTCGGCAGGATTAGCATGATCAATGTAGCCAATGCCACTATGGCCCTGGACCGCAGAGGCCCTGATTTTCAAGACACCTATCATGATAATATTGTAGCTCTCGGCCACAGAAGATTGTCTATCATAGACACCTCGGCAAGCGGCCACCAGCCCATGACCGACAAGAGCGGCCGGTATATTATTATATTCAATGGTGAGATCTTTAACTACAAAACCCTGAAAGAAGAGCTTTTAAACAAGGGCATTCAATTCTCATCCGGTTCAGACACGGAAGTACTCCTCTACCTTTATATTACAGAAGGAAAATCCTGCCTTCAAAAGTTAAATGGCTTCTTTGCCTTTGCCATCTATGACAAACAGGAGCAATCTGTATTTATAGCCCGCGACAGAATGGGTATCAAACCACTTTATTATGTAGAAGATGAAAACCGGGTGCTGTTTGCCTCAGAAATGAAGTCGATACTGGCCTATGGTATTGATAAAACCATTGACTATTCTGCTTTGTATACCTACCTGCAACTGAATTATATTCCCGCTCCAAAGACAATTTTCAGGGATGTGAAAAAGCTGCTGCCAGGGCACACGCTTTTTATTAAAGACGGAGAGGTCCAAAAGGAGTGTTTCTATAAGATCCCCTATGATAAAAATAAGTATACGAGCCTGAATTATGATGAGCAAAAAGCCAGATTAAGCGAGCTAATGGAGCAATCCGTACAAAAAAGACTGGTTGCGGATGTACCGGTAGGCTCATTTCTCAGCGGCGGTATAGACTCTTCCGTAATCGCCACACTGGCACAACGCCATAAGCCCGACCTCCACACCTTCTCCATTGGCTATAAAGATGAAAAGTTCTTTGACGAAACTGAGTATGCCCGCCTTGTTGCAAAGAAAATAGGGTCTGACCATACGGTTTTCTCACTGACCAATAATGACCTTTATCAACATGTAAACAGCATCCTCAACTATATTGATGAGCCTTTTGCGGACTCCTCTGCCATCGCCGTTTATATATTGTCTAAAGAAACGCGTAAGCACTCAGTAGTAGCACTTTCAGGGGACGGCGCAGATGAGCTGTTTTCCGGATATAACAAACATTCGGCATTCCTGAAAATGATCACAGGCGGGTCTACAGCCAGGGCAGTTGGGGCTTTAACCCCTCTATGGGGGCTGCTTCCCAAATCCAGGAGCAACCCATTGACCAACAAATTCCGGCAACTGCACCGTTTCGGAAAAGGAATGAAGCTTACAAGTAAAGAGCGTTACTGGCAGTGGGCCGGTTTTGCCGCGGAAACAGAGGTTGACAAGCTTCTAACTCCTGAAAGCCTGCTGAACCTTGACCGACAGAATTACCTTGATTTTAAAAACAACATCCTTCGGGAAATACCTGCAAAAGAAGACATTAATGATATACTCTATGCTGATGTAAACCTGGTACTACCCGATGATATGCTCACCAAAGTTGACCGCATGTCTATGGCCAATAGTCTTGAGGTACGGGTACCTTTTCTGGACCATGAAGTCGTAGAATTTGCATTCTCGTTGCCCGTATCATCTAAAATAAATGGTCAGATCAGAAAAAGGATAGTTCAGGACAGCTTCAGAGACATTCTACCGGCGGAGTTATATAACAGGCCAAAAAAAGGCTTTGAAGTACCCCTGCTCAAATGGTTTAGAAAAGAAATGAAGTCCATGATCAACGATGACCTTCTAAGGGATGACTTCATTGAGCAACAGGGCATTTTTAATGTGTCGGAGACTAAAAAATTAAAGCGTAAGCTATTCTCTTCAAACCCAGGAGATGTCCACGCGCAAATATGGGCATTAATTGTATTTCAATGGTGGTGGAAAAAGTATTGCATGTAGCACCTGCTTCGTGGGTACATATTCCACTATTTGTATGCTTATTTTCTCACAAACAGCAGCATCTGGAGCATCTTTCCAATATTCAAAATTCTGACATTCAGAACATTACACATTCCACAGAACTATTAACAGACATATTAGACCAAGGCATAAGTTTTGGACTCTATTCGGTAACAACCTGAACTTACCTTAACTACAATCAACCTGACTTTTGTGAAATCAAAAAAATAATAAAGTTATGGCTGAAATTAATATTGAAAAACGGAAATCGCCTGTATGGCCATGGATATTATTGGCAGTACTGGCAATAGCCGCCGTGATATGGTGGATTGATGATGATGACCCTGACACATTTCAGACAGAAGAAGTAGCACAAATAGACGAGGAAAATGATTTTGATGCGAACAATATGCAGGAAGATGGTCAGGAAGGCGATGTACAAGAGTACATCAGCTACATCGAAGAAAACGGAAATAAAATAACCGTTTCGCACAAGTACTCTCACGATGCACTAACTCGATTGGCTGACGCACTGGAAGAGGTAGCTACCGAAAATAATGCTGAACTGCAAAATGAAAATGCACTGAGAGAATTAAGGGATAAGGCAGACCAGCTTAAGGAAACTACTTCATCAACCCAGCACGCTAACCTGCTGTCGGAAGCTTCAAAAAATGCTGCAAACATTATGGAAAACCTGCAAGCGGATTTACCTGAAAACAGCACCGATATATCGGGATTAAAAGATGCGGCTGAGTCAATAAATCCTAATGCATTGCTCACAAACCAGAAAAATGAAGTACACAGGTTCTTCAATGAATCTGCCGAAGTACTTGAAGCAATGAGCGCAAATGTTTAACCAAAATGACTAATAAAATGGCACATAGAGAGATTAACGATCGAAATATAAGAAACACAGAGACCAGAGACAGGGAAGAAGACAAAAGGTTGTACTTCCTTCATGATCTCGATAAGTACAAAGTGGCCAGCGAGCACCCTGATGTCAGAGGATGGAAGCTCGTCGATTCGTCACACAATGAGGTAGGCACCATAGACAACCTGCTTGTTGATGTAAAAGACGAAAAGGTAAGATACCTTGATGTGGAGTTGGATGAAAACATTCTTGGCGAAGACTACGACCCTCAGGCTAACCCTAACGTGAAAGGTGTCCATGGCTTTACCAACAGGGAAGGTGACAAGCACCTGATAGTACCTATTGGCTTAGCACGGCTGGATAAAGACGACCATTGTGTAGTGGTAGACGAGGTACGTAGGGAAACCTTTCAACGAGCTCCAAGACACAGAAAGGGTACACCCATAAGTGCCGATTACGAATTCGCAGTTTCAGAAGCCCTGGCAAGTCCGCAAGCCGGCATGCGACAACCGGCTGACAGACCAGTAGGAACGGCTGTACCGGGCGAATTCTATAAAAGAAGAGAGTTTGATGAAACACGCTTTTACAATCGGTAAACATGTGTTTTTAAACAAACGAAAAGGCTGCCCCGGAAAACAGGGCAGCCTTTTATATTTTCCATTAGAGAGTAATGCCTACTCTTCAAGTATCTCGATCTCGACCCTCACATTATGCTTAGCCTGGGTGCTGAACTTATCGTATAGCATCCTTCTTCCTCCCCAGGCCTTAACCTCCATACGATCCGCCGCTATGCCCTCTTTAACAAGATAGGACTTAATGATCTCAGCCCTTTCCTTCGAAAGCTGCTTTGCAGAACCAAATCCTTCTTTATTGTCATCCGACAACGCAAAGAAACCTTCCGAATCACCCATAGTTATGATCTTTCCAGGGCTTTTCCCATTAGTATGCCCGTGGATCCTGATCTTATAGTTTGGATTTTCCTTCATCATTTCCACCAGGCTATTCACTTCGTACCTTGACTCGGGTCGCATAACTGCAGCATCATTATAATAATAAACATTATACATAACTACGATGTCACCTACATGATAACGTACAAGGTCAAAATTTACTACATAAACATCAGGCAATATATTGAGCTCAGCAGAAACAGTATCTTTAAAAGGTCGGTAATAGTTTATATTTTTTTGGCTTTTTCTATACCCAAATACATCACATATTAGAGTCAGTTCACCCGTTCCATTATTCGGATCCTGTAATTCCACGTATTCATTTCCTGGAGCTACTTTCAATAGTTTTGCTCTCTCCGTATCAATGACCTGCACATCACCCTCAACCCCTTTGCTGTTCCGGGCATTTTCCAAGTGAAACATCAGTTGATAGTCCTTCAATGTACCCGTTTTTGCCACTGTGGCATTACCACCTTCTGCCATTTCCTCAGAAGGATCCTGTGTAATCTCCTCAGTGGTTTCTTTATTATCACTGACACCATCATCAGTATCTTCTTCCTCTTTCTTAAATTTTTCAGCATAGAGGTCATCCAGCTCCTCTACCTCTTTATTCAGTACTTCAGTAGTTTCCTTAGCACGCCTTTTTTCCTCCTCATTCATTACCAAACCTTCTTTGCCTGAACAGACGAATACCCATGCATCGCTGAACTGCTGATTTTCACGGGTACGCCGCATTTCGCTTATTGCAGCCTTATAATTCTGTGAGTAGTCCAAATAGACAAAGTACAGGTTCTTTTTACTGTTAAAGCCATAATCTGCCTCTTTACCATTTTTGTTTATTGTTTCTACATAGCGCCTGGCATAATGCTCCTTATTCGGTGAGTATGCCCCTACAACTATATAATAACCTGAGGCCATTTCGTTAGGCCTCTGGTTTTGGGCAAAAGAACAGAATTGGGTGACAACAAATAAGCAAATACTTAAAGCCAGCGTTTTTTTTACTATGGGACGTATGCTAAAAAACATGGCGAAAATGGGGTTAGGTTTAAGGGATAATATAATAAATAAATATGCCTAATGGGGCGAAGGTGTAAGTAAAGTCAACATTTTCAACACTTTAATCTGCCAGGATCTCTACTTCCACACGTACATTTTTATGCGCCTGTGGATCAAACTTGTCGTATAACATCCTCTTACCTCCCCAACCTTTTACCTCTATCCGGTCTTCACTGATGCCTTGTTGCAACATCCACTCCTTAATGGTCTCTGCTCTAAATAATGACAGCTTTTTGGCACTACCTACAGTCTCCTGGTGGTTGGCGTTGATATTAAAAAAGTTTTTATCATCAGGGTTGAGGTGGATTATTTTTCCGTGCGAATTCCCATTGGTATGTCCATGGATCATTACTTTCAGGTTTTCATTTTCCTGAAGCATATCAAGGAAGCTATTAAGTTCATAAACTGACTCCGGCTTCATAATGGCAGCATCTATGAAAAAATAGACATTGTACATTACAATCACATCCCCCTTTTTAAATCGCTGCAGTTCAAAATCCACAATAATGGAATCGCCTACTACAGATGTATAAGCCTGGGTAGTATCATTAACAGGATCATCCAAATCCAACTCATGCTGCACTTCCCTGAAACCGAATATATCACTAATCAATTTTATTCTGCGTGTTCCGTTATTCGGATCTCTTAACTCTACAATTTCATGCGTTTTCCCCTGCCCAATCTCCTTAATTCTCTCAAGATCAAGAATTTTAATATTACCATTTACCTCTTTCAGGGTTTTCTTATTGATAGCATTAAAATATAGATAATAATAACCTTCTTTTTTATCTATACCGCTGTCAGCAACTGCCTCAACAATCTCCGGCTCATCCTCTTCCAGCACAGGTTCCACCTCTTCGCTTACCGGCTCATCATCCTGATAAACTTCATCATCAAGCTCTTCCGTTTCAGTTTCAGCCTCATATTCCTCATCTACCTGCTCTATATCTTCTTCTTTGTATGTTTTGACTGTAGGTGTGGACATAGTGGATTCTCCCAGGGATCCCTGGTAAACCCAGGCATCATCAAAGCCTTCCATAGCTCTTACCCTGTGAACTTCTTCAATGGCAGCGGTTACATTTGGAGAGGAAAAGACATATACATAATATAAATTACGATTTGGGTTGAGTGCATAGTTTGCATCTAGTGATTTTTCCCTTGCATATGCCGTAAAACGTATTGCATTATTTTGATAAGCGAATGCACCAATCACTACATAGCTAGTCTCGACGGAATTTGGTTCTTTCCCATTTTCCGACGCGGATCCTGCATGCGGAAAAGCTAGCCAAACGGTAAAAATCAGAGGCAAGAACCTTAGCCTCCCGGTTAGTATTTGCGTTATCATATCTTAAGTTTAAAAAATTCAATGTATAAAGAT
>NZ_SMLW01000499.1 GCF_009711405.1 Fulvivirga kasyanovii
CTGACAACCCAATCCATCAGCGACTTCTCAAGGCTTATTACCTGGCTGAAGACTTCGTAAAAGGGGATCTGTTGGAGATCGGTTGTGGTGAAGGCCGTGGTATAGCACTTCTAAAAGACAAAAGCTCATCTTATACAGCTATCGACAAAATTGAGAGTGTGCTGGAGGCCTTAAAGAAAAAGTATAATGATGTTACTTTCATTCAGGACAATATACCTCCGTTCAGCAAAGTGGAGAGCAACAGCTATGATGTTATAATCAGCTTTCAGGTAATTGAGCATATCAAAAAAGACAGGCAGTTCTTAGAAGAAATTCATCGTGTTCTTAAACCGGGAGGCAAAGCCCTCCTTACTACGCCCAACATCAAAATGACGCTCACCCGGAATCCCTGGCACATCAGAGAGTACACTGCTGATCAACTGGAGAAATTGGCAAAAGAAATATTCCCTAAAGTAGAGATGAAAGGAGTAGGGGGTAATGAAAAGGTAATGGAGTACTATGAAATGAATAAAAAGAGTGTCAGGAAAATAACCCGTTTTGATATTTTCAACCTACAGTACAGATTACCGGCTTCGTTGCTAAGGATACCCTACGACCTGCTCAATCGCATGAATAGAAATAAGCTTAAAGATAGTAACGACAGTCTCGTTAATGAAATCCATCACTCTGATTACATTCTAACTGACGATGCTGATAAAGCTTTGGACTTGTTTCTTATTGTTGAGAAATAAAATAAATAGCAGTAAAGTTAGAACCATCTATTGCCTATAACTTTCACCATCCGCCTGCGGGGATTTCTTTGTAACTGTGGAGTGACATTTTGCCCAATCGTAGCGATCGTTTGTGATTAATGTAGGATAAGATAGCAGGAAACCATAAGTTCAAGGTTTCGCCCATAATGAGTTATTGATACACTATAAAACAAAAAGCCCCTGCATTCATTTGATTGCAGGGGCTTTTTGTTTTATGCCTGTTTGTTTACATGCGGCCTCTGAATAACTGCATATCTGCAACTATCCTTTGGTAGGCTTCTTCGTATTTTTTAGCAAGTTCCTCCTGCCCATTCTCATAGAGCGTTCTTTGAAGCTCAGCAAGTACGATCAGGTTTCGTTGCAGTTCAAAACCAAGGTCTTTATTTTCTCTGGCAAGATACTCAACCATCTCCACTGCACGGTCACCGAGCACCTGAGCTATTTCGATTGCTTTTTCGTCTTCACCTAAGGCAAACAGCAAGGCAATAGTTCTGGCGGCAGTATAATCATAAGGTACAGCCTCATCCGGCATTTTTTCCAAGCTGAACATAAGTGCTTTACGAGCTCTTTCTTTATCTCCCTTATCAATTAAAGCAGTTGCCAGAGTGTTGAAACTTGTACGGTGGTTAAGCACAAAGTTTCTGTAATCCTGGTTATAGTAAACGTTGGGATTGTCCAGTTCTCTGTAATGGAAATTGTTCATGAGGTTGTCATACATCACTTCCGCGTCTACAAAATCCTTTTTTGGATCCGGATTAAGGATAGGAAGTATTCTATAAGCATTACCTTCCTGAATGGCATATCTGCTAAGATCGAAATTGATCTGCTGCATAGAGGTATTGTTCAGGTAAATTGGTCTTTCCCAGTTTGCAGAGGCCAGTACATCAAGGATGGCAAGATCTTTTTTCTCCAGAGCATTCTTTCCACGTTTAAGGCTGAAGACCATTTGGTCTACCAGCAGGCTATCCATGCCTTCTGGTATTATGCCTAAGCTTCTTACTTTATCTTTATCAACATCTATGGTGAATGTTCTGCTTGGCACCACATTGGTAGACCCATATTTCTGGCGAAGTCTCTTGTCTTCTTTCTTCACCAGTTGCAGAAATTGCTTCACATCTATGCTGTTTAGCTTATAATCTTCATAAGGAAGATAATCATTAAGGCCATTTTGCTTATAGTTTTCATACGTAAGCGTATAAGGGAATGCTTCCGACTCATAAACAGGCCTCATGCTTTGCTTTATATACCAGTCCGTATTGTAATAACTCAATACCACCACACGGGCATCCGTTCTGAAACCTTCTACTTCCTGCACATACCATAATGGGAAGGTGTCATTATCACCTCCGGTATACAAAATAGCATTTTCAGTGGTGGATGCCAGGAAGTTCTTGGCAGAGTCAACAGAGAAATATCTGTTGTCACGATCGTGGTCATCCCATCCCTGAGCAGCCATTAGGGCTGGTCCTGAAAGACATAGCACTGAAGAGAATATGGCGGCAGTTTTTCGTGCTGAAAATTTTGCCAGCAAGTCGCCAAGAGCCAAAACAGAGAAACCGATCCAGATGGCGAACGCATAGTACGAACCTACATAAATGTAATCCCGTTCTCTAGGTTCAATGGGTGGGGAATTCAGGTAAAGGATCAGTGCAATTCCTGTTAAGAAGAACAGCATGGCAACAAATGCAAAATCCTTTTTATTCTTTTGGTACTGATAAAACAGCCCGACAATGCCTAAAATCAAGGGGATCATAAAGAAGTTATTTCTCCCTTTGTTTTCAGCAATTTCTTCAGGTACATCTTCAAAGGCATCGAACGGACTTAGCCAGTTAGCATCCTGAATATCACTTTCCCTACCTGCAAAGTTCCACATAAAGTAGCGCATGTACATCCAGCCCATCTGATGCTTAAGCATGAATGTTATATTATCTACAATATTTGGTTTTTCACCTTCGCCCAAGCCCGTTACTTCCATATATCGTTCTATATGTCGAGGGTCATTGCTGTACATTCTTGGGAATAGCGTTAAATGGTTAGGGTCATACTTATAAACCATATTTCTGTCCGCTATTTCATATTCATCTTCGCCTTTAACATATACAGGGGCACCTTCTTCAGAGCCTACCACCCTGGCAGTGTAGTATTGACCATAAAGCAGAGGCCTGCTTCCATATTGCTCCCTTTTGAGGTATTTTACGAATGACATAACATCCTCAGGGTTATTTTCATCAATCGGAGGGTTGAAGTTTGACCTGATCACTACTATAGCATAGGAAGAGTATCCGATAAGAATGAAAGTAAGTGCTAACAACGATGTGTTAAGCAGTACTTTCTGATTTTTGATAGAATATTGAATACCTATAATTAAACCTGCGATGATAAGTGCTCCAAAGAAAATGGCTCCTGAGCCAAATGGCAGGCCAAGGTTATTAACAAAGAATATTTCAAATGTCCCTGCAATGGATGGTAAGCCTGGGATGATGAAGTTATTAATTAATATGATCAGGAACCCGCTGATACCAAGTGTAGCTATGATCCCCCAGGTAGTTGGCTTATATTTCTTGAAATAATAAATAAGGCCAAGGGCAGGAATAGTAACAAGGTTAAGCAAGTGGACTCCGATGGACAGCCCCATCATGTAGGCAATAAGTATGAGCCACCGGTTAGCGCGGTTTTCGTCTTCCATAAGTTCCCATTTCAGGATAGCCCAAACTACAAAAGCTGTAAAAAAGGAAGACATGGCATATACTTCAGCTTCCACCGCAGAAAACCAGAAAGAATCAGAAAAAGTATAAGCTAAAGCACCCACGGCACTGGCTCCAATGACCATTAAAATGTTGCCCTCACTCATTTCAGAAGTATCTTTTACCTTAAGTATTTTTCTTGAAAGCATGGATATAGTCCAGAACAAGAATAAAATAGTAAAGCCACTACTGATAACACTCACCACGTTTATCCAGTAAGCCACCTGTGTCACGTCGCCAAATGAGAAGAATGAAAATATTCTACCTATAAGAAGGAACAGCGGAGCACCCGGAGGGTGTGGTACCATCAATTTATAAGATACAGCAATAAATTCACCGGCATCCCAGAAACTAGCCGTACGTTCTAGTGTAACAAGATAAACAAGTGTAGAGATAGCAAAAACTACCCATCCACCTATGTTATTAACTCTTTTAAAATCCATTGGAGCTTATGTTATTATATTTAGAATGGCGAAAATAACGAACTATGCACAATTAACAATGCATATTGTACATTAACCCAAGGTTGGAACTGTTGAAGGAGATGTTTATTGTGCAAATATCATTTGTTGTTACATGTGCGCCCTACTATTTATAAACGAGCAGGTAAAATCCCAGCCACAGCAAAAAGAACAGTACATAGGAGGAAAAGACAATAGCATAGGCTACGTTTTTTTGTTTTCCAGCCATATGATGAACGCCTTCTACCAGAACAAACCAATACACAATCTCAAAGATATTTAAGGCCTTTAAGGGATAAAACCATCGGCTATCAATTTCATATGGATCTGCCAAATGCATTAAAGAAAGAGGGTAGAAGGAACGGATTTCAAACAGGTTGGGGTCCATGGCAATAAATAGAAACCAAATGATCTTCAACATTTCCGGGATCAAAAATATAGCCTCGGCAATCACCACAACCTGCCAGATTTGACCATAGGTGATTTTATAACCGAACATAAAGCTGCCTACCCAGATGACGAAACTTATAATAGTAAACTTAAACAGGTAAATAAGTGGAATGCTGAAATACTGCAAGGCGTTGATGGCATGAAATACGCCCATTTCACCTCTGGATTCGAGTACTTCAAAAGCAGCAGTCTGGTCTTCAATGAACGTCTTCTTTACGACAAGTAAAAACAATGTAGCCAGGCAAAGCACAAGGAAAAACACCCATTTATTGGTATTAAATATGGAAGAGTCATCTGTATTTTCTAAGGAATGCATATAGGTGAATGTGGTGTTTTTATTTGATTGGGCCAAATTAGCTAAACATCCTGATTTTTTCGTGTCCGTACAGAACGAAAGAAGACCATTTATCTGTTCATAGGAATGATTGTTGGAGAGGACAAGGCTAGAAATAAATAATAATTTATCTTTAACCGATAATTATGAAGAGGATTGTAATCATACTGATTTGTTCGTTGGGCTTTACTGTAGCATTTGCTCAAAGCAACGATGCTGCCGATGATAATAAACCCATTATTCTTATATCGGATATGCAATTGCAGATTGATGTCAATCAGGCAATGAACGATCTGTATAACTTTAAATTTGACAAGGCCGAGAAGCAATTTAGGTGGCTAAAACAAAAATACGGCTGGCATCCCTTGCCATACTTTCTGCTGGGTCTGAGTGAATGGTGGAAGATCATGCCAAACGTAAGCAACACCGAGCATGACGAGAAGTTTTTGGCCTATATGGATACGGTGATCTATATCTCAGAAAGGCTTCATGATATGCCCCGGCATGAAGTTGAAGCCTCATTCTTTTTGGCTGCAGCATACGGTTTCAAAGGAAGGCTTTACTCAAGTGAAGAACGAAAGAATTGGACGAAATCAGCTTTTGCAGGCAAAAACGCGCTTAAATATATGCAGGAAAGTCAGGGCATGCACGACCTAAGTCCTGAGTTGTTGTTTGGAGATGCCTTGTACAACTATTTTTCTGTTTGGGTACCAGAAAATTACCCTCTACTCAAGCCGATCCTGGCCTTCTTTCCAAAAGGCGACAAAGAGCTGGGAATCAAACAGCTTAGGGAAGTCTCATACAATGCCTTTTACACCCGTACCGAAGCGATGGTATTTCTTATGCGGATTATGGGCAGCTATGAAAACAATAAAAGTAAGGCACTGCAAATAGGAGAGTACCTCCACCAAACCTATCCGGATAATCCCTACTTCCATAGATATTATGCTCGTTTGTTATACACCTCAGGCAAGTTTAGCGCTACCAAACCTGTTGCTGAGGCTATATTGGCTCGTATTGATAGCGGTATGATTGGCTATGAAGCTACCAGCGGCCGGTACGCAGCCTTCTTTTTGGGGCAGATCCACGAAAGCCGGAAAGAATACCAGGAAGCCAAGAAGTATTATTTAAAAGCCAAGGAGTTTTCAGAACAGATTAATGCCACCGATACAGGCTATTATCTTTACTCACTACTATCCCTGGGAGAGATTTACCAGCAGGAAGGAAATGAAAAAGAAGCCAAAAAATACCTGAAACTGGTTAAAAAGCATGCCAAACGTAGCGATGATGTTCACGAAAAAGCCAGGGAGCGGCTGCGGGAGTTTTAAAATTTGTACCTTGCCATTTAGATGGAACTAAAAGATTTTGTAGTCACCCCAATTGTACTCTTCATTGTATATATCCTCGCCTACATCATTAGGCCTAAAGTCACGGATCATAATACAAGGAGGTATTTTATTCCTGCATTGACAGTGAAGATTATAGGGGCTATTGCATTAGGATTAATATATCAGTTTTATTATGGTTTTGGAGATACTTTTTGGTACCACACCTATGGTAGCCAGATAATATGGGAGTTATTTTGGGAGCATCCGATAGATGCTTTAAGGATTATTTTTGGGGATAATGTTTTTGTTCCTGATCTGTATATGTATACTAGCAGAATTCGGTATTTCGAAGATGCTGATACATTTTTTATTGTAAGACTTGCTGCTATTTTTGATATTTTCACTTATGGTAGCTATGCTGCTACATCTGTGTTATTTGCAGTAGCAGGTTTCACTGGTTTATGGGCGATGTATCAGGTCTTTTATTATCGTTTTGCTAATCTTTATAATTATCTGGCTCTTTCAATATTATTTGTTCCTTCTGTAGTTTTTTGGGGCTCAGGTATATTAAAGGATACTATTACAATTTCTGCGCTGGGATGGCTTTTATATGCTTTTGATAAGCTTATAATATTAAAACGAGGAAAACTTCTCTTTTTAATTATTGTGGGCATAATCGCCATCTATCTGTTGTTCGTTGTTAAAAAATACATTCTTTTTACTTTCGTGCCCTCTGCAATGGCATGGTTCTATGTTTCTGGAATAAAAAAGCTGTCGAATGTGTTTGTTAAAATTTTAATAGCGCCGGTTTTACTAGCATTGGTAAGTCTAATAGCGGTTTTCTCAATAAATAAAATAGGTGAGTATGATAAAAAATATGCTATAGACAATTTAGCTAAAACGGCACAAATTACAGCTTATGATATCGCGTATCAAACGGGTAAGGACGCA
This sequence comes from Fulvivirga kasyanovii, assembly GCF_009711405.1. Taxonomy (GTDB): domain Bacteria; phylum Bacteroidota; class Bacteroidia; order Cytophagales; family Cyclobacteriaceae; genus Fulvivirga; species Fulvivirga kasyanovii. The sequence continues at coordinate 7,021 of NZ_SMLW01000499.1, forward strand.
GGCTCAACTTATACCCTTGGAGAGCTTGACGGAACCTATTTAAGTTTATTTAAATTGTTTCCTCAGGCCGTAAACGTTGCTCTTTTTAGACCCTATATTTGGGAAGTACGTAATCCATTTATGCTTCTTGCCAGTATTGAGTCTACCTTTATCTTGTTTTTGACCGTAACTGTTATTTTTAAGAAATATTGGATTGGAATAATAAACCAAAAGGTTGATGCTATTATTTTATTTAGTATAATTTTCACTGTTTCGTTTGCTTTTGCTGTAGGTGTTTCCACTTTTAATTTTGGTACATTAATGAGATACAAAATACCCCTTATGCCTTTTTACTTATCAAGTTTGGTGGTTTTGATCAAAAGTCATAATAAGTGAACTGTAATGTGGAATAGTGTTTTTTGGTACCTGAGTGGTAAGATATTTGCTCAGGGCTTTGGCCTTGTAGTCTCCATTATACTTGCTCGATTAATACTCCCCGACGAATTTGGCATTATAGGCATGGTGCTGGTAATCATAGCTATGTCTCAAGTTTTTTTAGATTTTGGCTTTGGTGCAGGTCTAATACAGAAGGAGAATGTCGATGAAGATATCTACAGTTCTGTATTTTGGTTCAATGTTTTCATGGCATCTGTATTGACCTTTCTGTTATTCGTTCTTGCGCCTTATGTTAGTGAGTTTTATGGTCAGTCCAGATTGACATCAATAACAAAAGCCTTGTCCTCACTTTTTTTTGTAGGAAGCCTTGGATTGATGCAGTCGGTGATCCTGACCAAAGCTATGAATTTTAAGGTTCAGTCAATTGCCACAACAATTGCAACAGTGTTATCAGGGGTTATTGCTATAGTTCTTGCCTTGAGAGGTTTAGAAGTATGGGCTTTGGTATTTCAGCAAATACTTCTTAAAGTATTTAATGTGATCATCCTCTGGTTGCTTGTGCCATGGAAACCAAAATTGTGCTTTAAGATCTCTCATTTGAATGAAATATGGTCTTTTAGCTCATATAAGTTTACAACTCAAATATTACAAAGTATACTTAGTAAACTTGACTCTATTATTATAGGAAAATTATTTGTTCCATCTGTTTTAGGGTTTTATAGTAGATCAAGAAACCTTGCGGATCTTATTAAATCATACACTTCCGAATCGTTCAGTAAAGTGTATTTCCCATATGTAAGTAACAATCAGGGAGACATTGCCAAATTAAAAGAAACATACTACCTAGGGTTTAAAGTAGTAGCAATTGTATCAATTGGTCTGAGTGCATTGTTTTACTCAATTGCTGATGAGTTGATCGTTATTTTATTCTCTGATATTTGGCTGAAAAGTGCGTATTATTTTTCGTTTATGATTATTGCGGACAGTTTTACTAAGCCATTAGGTCAGATGAATTTGACTATGCTGGTCGGTCTTGGATATGCAAATGTTGAACTCAAGTTGCTTCTTATGAAAAGAACCATATGGGTATTAGCATTAATAACTCTTTGGTATCTAGGGATTGAGGTGTTTTTGTTTGCCATAATCATACATTCTTTTATTGCTTATTTAATAGATTCATACTTTGTGTCGAAGTATTTGCTAATTAGTCTTACCTTTGTTTACTTTTTTCTTATAAAGTGTTTGGCAATAGCTGTAGTCAGCATTCTGCTTTCGCAATGGATTGATTTTGAGGGATTTATTATATTGAATGCTGTGTTGAAATCCGCAATTGTTTTGACTTGTTTTTTAATTGGGATGTATTTTATCTCTCGTGAATCCATATACCTTATATATAACAAAATTATTAAATATAAAGCGTCTTGAGTCATCAGATAATTCATATCGGTATTGACAAAACAGGGTCTACCTTTTTGCAAGATCAAGTATTCCCTTTGGTGGAAAAGTATAAATATTATTCTCCAGGCTTTACTAAGGATCATGTAGCCTTTAGAAAAATAACAGGTCAGGATGGGTCACTTTATTCTCATAAGGATATAAAAGAAGATCTGAATGAATTGGTTAATTCGGATGCACTAATAAGCGATGCAAGTCTTAGTGGAAGAGCTATATATAGACACATTAACAGGTCTTTAGTAGCTCAAAGGCTTAGTGATTTATTTCCCAATGCTACCATATTGCTTTTTATACGGGGACAGGAGAAGGCCTTACACTCAATATACAATCAATATGTTAAGGGAAGTAGAAGGGGAACACTGCCAATGAATGAGTATTTTATCACCAACTATAATGGTGATTATGATAGTTACTATGTCGATGAGAAGTTTCATGTCGAATTACTCAAATTCTCCCACTTAATAGCTCTATATAAAGCTTTGTTTAAGAGGGTTGAAGTTTTTCTTTATGAGGATGTGAAAAATAATAAGGAGGAGGTGCTTAATCGGTTAGAAAACATTCTTGATCAGCGGTTTACTGATGAACAAAGAGAAAGAATACTAGGTTCCTCCAAAGTTAACCCTAGCATTGATACTTCAATGATTTATAAAAGAAGAGTGGTTAATAGCCTTGAGCGAATACCTATGAATGGGGTATTGTGGTCTATTGCCAGAGCATTTTTAAGAAGGCTCGCTTCTAATAGTTCATCGGAGGAGCTTCCTGTTAAAAACGACTATTTTAAAGAAGATAATAAGAAAATTATCGAATTATATCCCGAAATTGGTTTAACGAGATATCCCGAAGATTATAAAATTTGAGTATGAAAACAGTTATTTTCGCAGGTGGGTTGGGGTCAAGAATTTCAGAGGAATCACATTTGAAGCCCAAGCCAATGATAGAGATAGGGGGAAGACCAATGCTGTGGCATATTATGAAAATCTATCAAAAGTATGGTTTCAATGAGTTTATCGTTTGCTTAGGATATAAAGGGTATATAATAAAGGAATACTTTATGAATTATTTTCTTCATAACTCAGATGTTACTATAAACCTAGCAAACCAGGAGATGGAAATTCATAAAAGTCCTAAAGAAGATATAAAAGTAACATTGGTTGACACGGGATTAGATACACAAACTGCAGGACGTCTAAAATTGGTTCAGCAATATATAGGGCAGAATGAAGATTTTATGCTTACGTATGGAGATGGAGTTACAGATCTGAATATAGATGAACTGGTTGAGTACCATAAGAATCATGGGAAACTAGCAACCGTAACTGCAGTTCAACCCCCAGGAAGGTTTGGGGCTATTGCCACTCAGGAGGATGGCAGTGTTAGTAAATTCATAGAAAAGCCGACGGAAGGTGCCGAGTGGATAAATGGAGGTTTCTTTGTTTTAAGTTCCAAAATATTTAATTACCTAGAGGGTGATATGAAAAATGTTCCTTGGGAGCAGCAACCTATGAAAGGATTACAAAAGGATAATCAACTGGTAGCCTTTAAACACAGAGGATTTTGGAAGTGCATGGATACATTGAGGGATAAGAACGAACTGGAAAAATTATGGATAAGCCAAAAGCCCTGGAAAGTATGGAGTTAATAAAACCTTATAAAGGTAAGCGGGTATTAATAACAGGACATACAGGGTTCAAAGGAAGTTGGTTAACAGTAGTTTTTAATCACTTGGGATCTGAGGTGCTGGGCTATGCTTTACCAGCCTCCCAAGATAGCTTGTTCGATGAAATTAATGGGGACCAGTTATGTACCTCGGTGTATGGAGATATTCTGGATAAGGGAAAGTTAAAAAAAACAATTACTGATTTTAAACCTGATTACGTATTTCACATGGCGGCCCAGTCGCTAGTGATAGATTCTTATACAAATCCCCTTTATACCTTCGAGGTTAATGCAATAGGAACAGCAAACCTCTTAATGTCATTAACAGAGTTATCAGGTAAGTGCTCTACGGTAATAATAACCACAGATAAAGTTTACGAAAATAATAACTACGAAAAAGCCTTTACAGAGCAAGAGCCTTTAGGCGGATATGATCCGTATAGTGCCAGTAAAGCGTGTGCTGAAATTGTTACCAGTTCACTTAGAAATAGTTTTTTTAAAGATCAAAATAATAAACAAGCAATAGCTTCGGCCAGAGCAGGTAATGTGATTGGAGGTGGAGATTGGTCGGAAAACAGACTTTTGCCGGACATTATAAGGTCCTTGAGGAATCATGAGCCTGTAAAAATCAGAAATCCTTATTCTGTAAGACCATGGCAGCATGTTTTGGACCCGTTAATTGGCTATGTGAAGCTTGCGCTGGCTCTGGACTCAGAAGAACAGCGATTTTGTGGAGCTTACAACTTTGGTCCTTCACATGAAAACGTTTACACTGTAAGCGACATTGCAAAAATAGCATTGGATGCTTGGGGAGAGGGGCAGATTGAAATCTCTTCATCAGAAGATAAGAAACATGAGGCTGCCTATCTAAACTTAGATAGCTCAAAAGCAACAAATGATCTTGGCTGGAAGCCTGTATTAGATGTGAAAGAGTCAGTGTTATGGACGGTAGAATGGTATAAAAAATATGTAAATGATAAGCAAGGGGCTCTGGAATTCACCAAGTGTCAAATAGAAAACTTTCTGAAAATAGTCTGATCTGTAAAACTTATATATCTTAAAATGAACAAGTGCCGATTTTGTGGTCATCCTTTGAACTTCAAATTTATTGATTTACAACATAGTCCGGTATCCAATGCATTTATTCCAATGGAGAGATGTAAGGCAGCTGAAGTAACTTACCCTTTAAATGTGAATGTTTGTGATAGTTGCTTTCTGGTCCAAACCGAGGATTACCAAACCTCATCGGAGTTATTTACCAGCGATTATCCATATTTTTCGTCGTTTTCGAAATCCTGGCTTCTGCATTCGTCTGATTATGTTGATATGATGATAGAAAGGTTTGAAATTGATTCGAGTTCATATGTTGTTGAAGTAGCTTCTAATGATGGATATCTTTTGCAGTTTTTCAAACAGCAAGGGGTAAAGGTTTGTGGAATAGAGCCCACTCAGAGCACGGCGGATGTTGCAATATCCAAAGGTATTGAAACCGTTGTTGATTTCTTTGGCGAAGATTTGGCAGCACGTCACTTTGCTGATAAGAAAGCTGACCTAATCATTGGTAATAATGTGCTTGCCCATGTACCAGATATTAATGACTTTGTAGGTGGGGTTAAGTTTGGTCTAGCACTTGATGGTATTTGTACTTTTGAATTTCCCCACCTCGTTGAACTTATAGCTAATAATCAATTTGACACCATATATCACGAGCATTTCTCATATTTTTCATTCCAAACGGTATATAAGATATTTGATACGCATGGTTTGACTGTATTTGATGTTCAAAAGCTAAAAACACATGGCGGGTCCCTTAGAGTTTTTCTAAAACATAAAGGCGATGAAAATCACATGGTGACGTCCCAGGTTGATGACTTATTAAATGAGGAAAAGCAACTAGGAGTGTTAAGCCGTGACTATTATAAGAACTTTGAGCAAAAGGCATTTACTGTCAAACTTGAACTTCTGGAATTTTTAATATCGGCAAAAAAAGCAAATAAAAAAGTTGCAGCCTATGGAGCAGCAGCTAAGGGGAACACGCTACTTAACTATTGCGGAGTTAAGGTTGACTTGATTGATTACTGTTGCGATGCGAATATCCATAAACAAGGTATGTTTATGCCGGGAAGTCACATTTCAATTATGAGTCCTGATTATATTAAAGAGGATAAGCCTGATTACATTCTTATTTTACCATGGAATTTGAAAGATGAAATTACCTCTGACTTGTCGTATATCAGAGATTGGGGAGGGCACTTTATTGTAGCTATTCCGAAATTGACAATTATATAAGCCTGATGCGTGTCTTAGTAACAGGAGCAAAGGGGTTTATAGGACGTTATGTTGTAGAGGCTTTTTCAAAACATTGGCCTAATTCTAAAATTTTTGCAGGTTGTAGGTCAGAATCATGTGAGGATTTTTTGCATTTAAGTAATGTTAAAACTGTTTATCATAACCTCTGGAATGAAGACCATAGTATTACATTTCAACGCAATTATGACATTATAGTCCATTTATCCTGGCCAAGTATACATCGGTATAATGACCCTTGTCATGTTAATGAGGTACTCCCTGCTCAGAAAAGATTTATTGATCAAGCTATAAGATTTACTTCCAACCTCACTATCTCAGGTACCTGTTTTGAGTATGGTCTTGTTGAAGGCGCATTGAATGAAGATCTTGTGGCCAATCCTGTAACTCAATATGGAATAGCCAAAAATGAACTAAGAAAGTATGTATTTGATTCTGTGCCAGAAAATACTTGGCTTAAGTGGTTGAGGATATTTTATGTTTATGGGCAAGGTCAAAGTACAAAATCTCTTATTCCTCAACTTGAAAATGCTATTGCAAGCAATGAGGAAAGTTTCAATATGTCAGGAGGGCAACAGGTAAGGGACTATCTTTTGGTTAATGAGTTAGCCGAAATAATAGTGAAGGTTGCAAAAAGAGAAAACATAAAAGGGATTTTCAATTGTTCTTCTAATAAACCGGTTGTGTTGGAGGCATTCGTGAAAAAATTCATAACTAACAATTACCCGGATTCTAAAATAAATTTGAACTTAGGCTTTTATCCATATAATGATCTTGAGCCTTTTGCTTTTTGGGGTGATAATTCTAAACTTATTTCATTATTGAATGATGACTATAATACTCCGACTTTTTAGAAAGCTTGGTATACTGAAATACTTATCTATTTCGGTACCAAGAAATACTAACAAGATAAAAATAAGAATTCCGGTCTTAGCAGGACAGGGTATAGAGCACTTCGTTGAAAAGAAGGAAACTTGGATGACTGATATCTTGGGTGTGTTTTTGGCTTCACATCAAAAAAAACTTGTTTTTTTTGATGTGGGAGTTAATATAGGACAGACGCTGTTAAAGCTAAAAATGCTTCAACCAGACTCAATATATGTAGGGTTTGAGCCTAACCCTACCTGTGTCCACTATTTATATCAGTTGACCAGAGTTAATTCGTTTGGTGATGTAGATATTATACCGGTGGCTTTGGGAGAAGCTTCTCAATTGGCAAAACTAAATCTTTATCACGATACAGATATAGATAGTACTGCCTCTATTATTAAAGAGTTTAGAGATCAGAAAAAGATCAAAAAGACAACCTATGTTTCTGTCTTGAAACTGCCTGATGATTTTAATAAGGTGCCCGATATTATTAAAATTGATGTTGAAGGAGCGGAGCTTGAAGTTTTGAAAAGTTTATATTCTACTATTG
>NZ_SMLW01000548.1 GCF_009711405.1 Fulvivirga kasyanovii
TGCGAGACAATCGCTATTGCTAGGTATTTTTGGTACTACCTTTAGTTAATATCTTGGGATTATTAGCAGAAGTTGATTTTTGTGTAGGTAATCATTCAAACCTGAGACAGAAGTGAGTTGGATGAAATTAAAATTATTCAATGTGGCTTTCACAAGTGGGTTTGTGTCAATATCATAAAGGTCGGTGCCAGGCCCGGCCAGTAAACAAAAATGAAAGGCGATCCTGAGAGAAGCAATAACTTCCACCACACCCCCGAACAAACCGACCAGCCTCATTGTTGCTTACTGGTGTCACCGTGATAAGTTTCAACAGGTCAGTGACTTATACAATATCTATATGCCAGCCTCGTTAGTTATTGCTAAACTGGCCCCATATTTGGAATCTGGAGACTCTGCGCGCTACTTAATTTATGCAGAAAGTGTGTTGGGTTTATTTCATAGATTTGCGATTCTTAAATCAATAAAATTGTTATATTTTCCATTCTCTAATAGATAAGCAATGCACGAACTGCTAAAATCATATCTTAAGCGGCTTACCAATCTTTCCGGTAACAACAGGTCTCTGCTCCTGTTGCGTCTGCCTGCCGAGCAGTTTATTGATGTGCACGACTTTAACTTTATCACCAAGGGAGGCTCTTTTGGTATTATAGAATCCATGATTGCAGGTAAGAGCATAACTCTTGGGCCACAAATGGACAGCCGCGATGAAGATGCCAACCGGATGAGCAGGAAACTTAAAAAGCTTTCCCGGCTCGATCAGTTTATCTATGAAGAAAGAGGTTCTAAAGACCTGTACATTGGCTGGCCTTTCGTCAGGGGCAAACTGTCCGATGGTACCCTCATTCGTTGCCCGGTCTTGTTTTTCCCGGTTGAGGTAGTGGCCGTGGATAAGCAGTGGAAATTAAAACAGCGCCATGATGCCGGGGTCACCCTAAACAAATCGTTTTTACTGGCTTACGCACACTATAATAAAATACCGCTTTCCGATGACCTGCTCGACCGTAGCATGGAGGATTTTGATACGGACAGCACCATTTTCAGGACTTCGCTCTACCAACTGTTTAAGGACAGTCTCATTGAGGTCAATTTTAACCAGGAAAATTTCAGGGATGAACTGACTGCTTTTGAGGAGTTTAAAAAACCTGATTTCGAAAAGAACGAAAAGGACGGGGAGTTGAAAATGTACCCTGAAGCCGTGTTGGGTATATTCCCGCAGGCAGGGTCGTATCTGGTGCCGGATTATATGCACTTGATAGAAAATTCCAGGGTGAAGGATATTGAAGAATTTTTTCAGGCGAGGTCTGTTTATGAGGAATCAAAAGAGCAGGGGCCGGATTACTACTTTTTGAAAAGTGTGGACGAGGAGAAGACCTTCACGCCTTTTAAAATGGATGCTTACCAGGAGAATGCATTGAAAGCTATTAAAAAAGGCAACTCCATAGTGGTGCAGGGCCCTCCGGGTACCGGTAAATCCCAATTGATCTGCAACCTGGTGGCAGACCATGTAGCTATAGGCAAAAAAGTACTGGTAGTTTGCCAGAAACGTGCTGCACTTGATGTGGTTTACGACCGGATGGACGAGAAAGGGATGGCTGATTTCATGGGTCTGGTGCATGATTTCAGAAACGACAGAAAAGAGATCTATCATAAAATAGCTCGTCAGATTGAGCGCCTGGATGAGTATAAGATGAAAAACAATGGCCTGGATGCCATTCAGCTCGAGCGGAAATTCCTCCAGATCAGCAGAAGGATAGACCAGATCACAGAGGAGATGGAGGAGTTTAAATTTGCCCTGTTCGATGAAAGCGAATGCGGTGTTGCTGTAAAAGAACTCTACCTTACCTCATATATTGATAAGCCTACATTAAACCTGAAGCAGGAGTACACCCACTTCCGTTTCGATGACCTGTCGCCTTTTCTCACGCGCTTGCGGAACTACGCGAGCTACGCTCAGCTTTTTAACCGCTCGGGTTATGAATGGCTCGACAGGAAATCATTTGAAAATTTCACGGTCTCGGATTTACAGCGGTTTAATGAAATTCTCGACGAGATACCCCGGTATCAGGAAGAAATAGCCGACCAACTGGAGCAGATAACGGGTTCCAGGCTCACTCTTGATGATTGTGAAACGCTACTGAATAAGAGAGAGTTTGTGGTTGAAATGCTGGGAATATTGAAGAACGAAAAAACTTACGAGTACTTCCAGCACATGATGTCCTACTCTGATAGTGAAACCAGCAACCTTTGGCTGTCTAACACTGAGCGTGTACTGATGGAGTGCTACAAAGGGACTGGGCCTGAAACAAGTTTGCCCTCCGACCAGCTCGGTAAATTCCAGGAAGTGCTACAGCGCAATATGGTGGCGCGCAAAAGCCTTTTGCGTCTTGTGCAATGGAGGCTTTTTTCAAAAGATAAATTTTACATTAAGCGTGTACTGGTAGAGAATAACCTCAAGAGGAACCGCGAAGGTTTTAACACCATGGTGGAGAAAATCGATAACCGGTTGAACCTGGAACACAACCTCACCAAGATAAGAAAGCGTGAATGGCTGACGGATGTGCCTCAAAGCTATGAAAAGGTGCATTTGCAAAACTGGTTCCACCTGCAGAAGTTATCTGTTAAGGCAAAGCTGATATTTAGCTCCATGCGCAATTTTAAGGAGTATTTTAATGTGCAGAAGCTGACTTATGAAGAGTTGAAGTTTAAACTTGAAGAGCTTTTCAGGGTGATCAAAGAGGTACCGTTGAAAAAAGCCGAATGGCTGATGTACCTTACTAATAGCCAGATAACCAACATTACCCAGAACCCTGAGCTGGCAGCCAAGCTGAAAGCTGTGCTAAGAAATGATTTTGATGCTTTATGCGAATATGATAAGATAAGGACTGCACTTACAGGACAGGAAATACAGGTAATAGATAAAGTGATTGAAGCGGCTGAGGATTACAGCCCGGATTCCATAGAAGCGTTGTTTCAGAACAGTTTGAGGATATCCTGGATCGAGCATATTGAAACCAAATACCCCGTATTGAGATCAGTTTCATCACTCAAATTTCAAAAGCTGGAGGCTGAGCTGCAAAATCTTGTGAGGGAGAAATTGATGGTGAGCAATGACATGCTCTTGCTCAGGGCACGAGAGCGGACTTATGAAAATGTAGAATATAACCGCCTCAACAACATGGTTACCTACCGTGACCTTTACCATCAGGCCACCAAAAAGCGCAGGGTGTGGCCGTTGAGGAAAGTTATTGCCAATCATTACGAAGAGCTTTTTCAGCTTGTACCCTGCTGGATGGCATCGCCCGAGTCGGTTTCAGCTATTTTTCCGATGGCAGAAATGTTTGACCTCGTGATCTTCGATGAAGCTTCACAATGCTTTGTAGAGCGGGGTATACCGGCCATGTATCGCGGCAGACAGGTGATGGTTGCAGGTGATAACAAGCAGCTTAGGCCTAATGATCTTTACCAGGCGCGGTTTGAAGAAGAATCGGATGATAATCCTGCCCTGGAGGTCGATTCGTTGCTGGAACTGGCAGGTCACCACCTGATGAATGTACAGTTGAAAGGCCATTACCGAAGCAAATCGCTGGATTTGATAGATTTTTCAAACCGCCATTTTTACGACGGAAACTTAAAATTGCTTCCTGATCACCAGGTGGTAAATAAAAATGAACCGGCCATAAAATATGTGAAAGTGGATGGGGTGTGGGACAACAACATTAATAATGAAGAGGCCATAAAAGTGGTCGACCTCCTGGTGGAGATATTAAAAACTGATGCCACTAAGCAGGTAGGTGTCGTTACTTTTAACGCACGCCAGCAACAGCATATTATTGACATCCTTGATCAGCGATGCATGGATGAGCAGATCATAATACCTCCGACATGGTTTGTGAAAAACATTGAAAACGTTCAGGGTGATGAGAAAGACATCATCATCTTCTCGACAGCCTATGCGCCTGACAGTAGCGGCCGTATGATGATGCAGTTTGGTAACCTGAATGCAGTAAGTGGAGAAAACAGGTTGAACGTAGCTGTTACTCGGGCACGGGAAAAGGTGATCATCGTTAGCAGCATTATGCCTGGCCAGTTGAAAGTGGAAGGCGCGAAGAATGAAGGCCCCAAACTTTTAAAAGCCTATCTTGAATATGCCTGGGAAGTTTCAGAAGGTAACTTCAAAGCGGTGCCATACCCGGAGAAAAACCATCATGCGGAATGGTACCTGAAAAAGAAACTGGAAGAATGGAGCAAGTCAATTTCCAAAGATTTTCAGTTGGAGGAAGAGCTGCCTTTTGCTGACCTGACTGTGAAAAATGGTAACCATTATCTGGGACTGCTTATTACCGATGATGACCTCTATTATCAGAGCATCTCTGTAAAAGATCTTCATGTCTATACGCCATTTACACTGAGCAAGAAAAACTGGAATTTCAAAGGACTCTACAGCCGGGAGTACTGGCACAATCGAGAGCAGGTTGAAGAGACCATATTAAAATTTGTAGCTCACCACAATGTTGAAGTTTAAGCTGATAGGCCTGGCGGTAGTGTTGAAATCGATGCTGGTCAACACCTTTAACCCGGCGCCCGATGAATTTGAGGCCAACCGGGGCGAATACAGGAAAGCTACTTTTGCAGTGATAAAAAACTTTAAGGAGAGTTCAGGACTTGAGACCTATCAGGATAGTCTGCTGATCACTCATAACGATAGTGGCGGAGAAAGCGCTCTTTTTGTAACTGACCTTAAAGGTGCGATTAAAGACACCCTGCTAATAAATGCCAGAAACCGTGATTGGGAAGACATAACCCAGGACGACCAGGGAAATTATTATATTGGTGATTTTGGCAACAATGCTAACCAACGAAAGAACCTTGTTATATACAAGTACAACATCGCAGACCGGCAACTTTCAGAAATACACTTTCATTATCAGGATCAGCAACAATTTCCACCGGAGAAGCAGGAAATGAATTATGATGTGGAAGCCATGTGCTGGCATGCGGGGAAGCTTCATTTGTTTACCAAGAACAGAGGCAAAAAACAGGTAAACCACTACGCTTTGCCGGATGCACCGGGAGAGTATAGCATAAGCCCGGTTGAAAGTCTGTATTTGCCTAATCTCATAACCGGGGCAGACATCAATGAGTCGGGTGACCTTCTGGCCTTGTCGAGCTACGGGCGTATTTATTTGTTTAAGATATCGGCTACCAATACCTTCTTTAAGGGGGAATACAAGGCCCTAAGGTTCGTGCGTGGAGCTCAGATGGAAGGAATTGTTTTCGTTTCGGATACCGATTTTATTACCTCAAACGAAACTGGGAAGCTATTCTATTTCTCTAAAAAAGACTGAATTTATAACCTTCCGCCGCACTTCTTACAATATGAAGCGTCGCTGTCGTGCCCTTCTGCTCCGCAATGTGGGCATGCCTGAGTAGTTACAGGATGGAGTTCTTTTGCCTTACTCATTTCTGCAGAAACTATACCCGTGGGGACTGCAATAATGCCATAGCCTAATATCATGATCAAAGTAGCCAAAGCCTGCCCGAGTACAGTCTGAGGAGCAATGTCTCCATAGCCGACAGTAGTTAGCGTTACCACTGCCCAGTAAATGCTTTTCGGGATGCTGGTAAAGCCGTTTTCACCTCCTTCTATCAGGTACATGGCTGTCCCCAGCACTACGGTCATGGCAAAAACCGCTCCTATGAACACGATGATCTTTGGCCTGCTGGCCCTTAAAGCGGCCGTCAATTGAGAGGCCTCACCTAAAAAACGGGCAAGCTTAAATACCCGGAACACTCTGAGCAGCCTGATACTCCTGATCACCAGGAGCGAATGTGCCCCTGCGAAGAAAAGGCTGAGGAAAGTGGGTAAAATGGAAAGTAGATCAACAATACCAAAAAAGCTGACGGCATACCTCCAGGGCTTGGTGACTACAATTAACCGTGCCATGTATTCAAGGGTGAAAAGAACAGTAAAAACCCATTCGATGGTATAGAGGATGTCTCCATATTCTGCCTTGATGCCCGAGACGCTTTCTAACATGACGGCCAGTACACTGAGCAAAATAGCAATCAGCAGTACCACATCAAAAGCCTTGCCTTCAGCAGTATCGGCTTCAAAGATAACTTCGTGAAGATATGTTTTCCAGTTTTGTTTTGATGTATTGCCGGGCTGTTCCATGTGCTGCTAAAATGCTTTTTTAGGCTGTTAAAGTCAATGTAATCAATAGAAATAAAAAAGCTGTTCCCGTTTTATCAACATGGAACAGCTTTTCTTGTTTGAGTTATAAATTATTAATCCAGCCCTATCATAATAAACGATCCCCAATAAATAGGATCAGGATATTCAGTTCTGAGTTCTTTTTTGGCCTCTATGAACGACTGTCTTTTCTTTCCGGTTTCCAGCCATTTTTTGTAAAATTTGGTCATCAGCAGTTGGGTTGCCTTGTCATCTACTTTAAACATACTCATGATCAGCGTTTTGGCACCTGCTACCAGGAAGGCGCGCTGTAAGCCATAAACACCCTCCCCAACAGCAAGCTCGCCCAGGCCTGTTTCGCATGCACTTAATACCACCAGTTCTGTTTGGTCAAGGTTGAGGTTCATGGCTTCATAGGCCGTAAGTATACCACTTTCAATGTTGTAGTTGTAAGCCGTTTTATTCAAAAGGTCTCCGGCGCCGGTCAGCAAAAGACCGGTGCGCAGCAAGGGGTTTTGGGCAGCTTCCGATTCACTTTGCATGATCTCATCAGACGTGTCCAGCTCTTTTACAGGTGTGAAAAAGCCGTGCGTTGCAATGTGAAATACCTTCGGGTTATCCAGTCTTTTGATTTGCTCCTCATTAGCCTCCTGCTCCATGTATGAGTTGGTTGTCCATCCCTTATTGCTGAGCAAGTCCCGAAGTTCGCGTACCTCACGCTCCGTGCCGGGCAGGGCATTGATGTCTCCCGAATTCGAAGCCAGATAGAAGGCCGGGTTCCCGAACATTGAGGCCCTTTTTTCTTCCTGCACCAGTTGGGTCTTTACCTGTCTCAGGTAAATGTCTTTGGTGTTGCTTACCAGGATTATATTGGAGTTATCGATCACATACTTATCATCAGTTACAGGTATGGCTTCAAGGTTGATCTGGTTATAGACACCATCGGCCGAAAGGTAAATAGTGGGGTATGCACCGGCTATGTTTTTCAAAGGCGCCCAGTAGTTGTCATAAGAGTATCTGTCCTTTACCTTAAAAGTGATGCTGTTTCTATAAAACTTGAAGAATTTATTCTCAAGGTCATGGCCATTTTTGATCAGCACTACTTCTGGTTCCGATTGCTCTTTTTCATGTTTGATGTAGATGGCAGCATATACTACCGAATCAGTAAATACATGGTCAAAATAACGGTACCTCACCATTTCAATAGCTATTTCGTTAGGTTTAAGTGCTTTTTGCACATTTTGCCATACGATAGTCTTATCCTCAAAGCTGGAGCTAAAAAGTTCGGATTTTTGGCTCAGGTCTTTTTCCAGTTGCTCCACTTCATGAGACAGTGCTACCGGGTCGATCTGGTTTTCAGTAAGCTGCTCCACACTCATGGACAGTACGTTGGTCAGGTGCTCCTTCTTTGCCAGCCAGTCATTGTACTTGCTTTTCAGCTCCTCGTCACTGCTGGTAAGTATCCTTTCCCTGATTTTTATAGATGAGTTTAATAGTATGGCTTTGGTAAGCAGTGCATTGTTGTATACCGAGCCTACTACCTTTTTGTCAGTATCTTTCAGGTTAAAGGCCAGTGTATTGTAAAACTCAAAGTCAGGACGAATGGTGTTCCAGTACTTGGCCTTCTCCCTTTCGCTAAGTGCCGGGAAGAAATCCCTGATAAAGTTTCCATAGTTGACCAGTGCTTCTTCTATGAATTTCTTGGCATTGCGGCTGTCCCCTTCCATATAATAGACCTTGCTGAGTTTGGAGAGTATCTTTACATATTCGGGGTGGTTATTATTGAAAAATTTCTCATACAGCTTCTTGGCCTTTTCGTAATTCTCCTCAGCCAGATCAAACTTCCGTTGCAGATAATAGATATCACCGGTAAGGGTGTAAATGCTGGCGGCGTTGATGTTGTTTCTGCGACCGACTTTAGCAACCCATATGTTTTCCGCTAGTGTAAGGGCATTAAAAGCTTCATCAAACCTTTTTTGAGAGATGTAAACCTTAGAAAGTTCTGTTAAAATATTCGCATACTGAGGATTACGGGTCCCTAGCTTGCCGGCAATGATATTTTTGGCTTCATCCATCAGTTTTTCCACATCTTTCAGGTTGTCCCCTTTGTAGAAGCGGATGAGGGCCAGTTGTGTGATGGAGTTGCCAACATCCACATGCTGCCTCCCGAACTGGGCCTCCTGTATTTTGATGGCCCTTTCTGCATTGGCCTGTGCTTTTTCATAGTCTCCGATGCTGGTGTATATTTCCGAAAGCAGCAGGAGGGAAGGCGCTATCTTGGAAGAATTGCTTCCAAAAATACTTTCACCAATAGCCAGTGCACGTTGAGCAGTTTTTTCAGCCTCAGGATATTCACCGGCTATTAATTTTAGTCTGCCCTTGTTAACCAAAGGTCCTACAAGCCTTCTGGATTGGCGGCCGTAGCGTACCTCATAAGTAGAAATGAGCTTTTGTAGCAGCCTCTCGGTCTCGGTATACCTGCCAAGGGTAATGTACAGGCTGGCCAGTTCCTCAGTGGCATTAAGCTCGTTATAATTTACAGTAGACTCAGCCCTGGTCAATAATTTTTGGGAACGCTCCAGTGTTACCTCCGCATCATCAAACAAGCCTTGAATTGCCTTTAGTTTGGCACTCGTTTCCATAGCACTCACATAATCGGCAACCCGTTTTTCATTGCGTCTTTCCCTTTCCAGTATTTCAGTCGACTTGGTAATATTCTCCTGGGCCTTATCATATTCTCCCAGTTTGATTTGCAGCTTGGCTATTTCATTCAGTTCCACACCATAATCAGGATCCTGGTCATCGTACTTGGAGCGGGCAGCGTCAAGAGCCCTGTCCAGTGCAGCCGACGCTTTGGCATATTGGTCGGTACTCTCGTAGAAGGAGGAGATGTGGTTGAGTATGTTTACATAGTCCTTGTGCCACGGGTCTATCTCCTTACTTACAATTTCGAAGAAACTTTCATTATAGATCTTCTCAGCTTCTTTGATCTTATCTGTGAAGTCAAGATAGTAGTTGGCCAGTTCAATTTTTGCCAGATGGTATTCGGGGGAGTTTTCCCCATATAATGTTTTCTTGATCTCAATGATATCCGCAAGGTTCTTTTCTGCACCCATGAAGTTCTGGTTCTGTCTTGTGAGTCTGTAGAGGAAGTCCAGGATGTCAATGGTCTTTTTATGGTTTCTGGGAAGTGCCCTCGTGGAGGCCAGTATGGCATACGCCTGTGTCTCCAGATTTTTCGTTCTCTCTTTTACAAGCTTGGAGTCAAACTCAATAGTTTCCAGGTTGAGGTAGTGGAGGCTGGTTTTTGCAAAATTTCTTTTTATCGCCTTTTCATACTCCACCTTAAGGCTACGATACTTTGCTTTGTTATCATTAAGTAAATACTGCTTCAAAAGAGCCTCGAAGAGCTCAAAAGCCAGGTAATGCGACTCTTCGTGCTGTCTTTTCAGGTTAGACAGTGATTTTTCAAATTTGATGTTGTTAGGCATCTTGTCTACGTCTATACCATTTTCAACCAGCAGCTTGCCATGTAAATACTGGTTGTTGATATAATAAACACTGGTGTTACCCAAATTGGAATCGATCCACTCTTCCGCCCTTACAAATGCACTGTCTGCACTGTTGTAGTTCCCTTTTTTTCTAAAAGTGTTGGCTTTAAGGGTCAGCAAAGTTGCATAGTCCCCCAGCCTTTCACCTACTTCCTCTTCAGAAAGCCTCCGTGTTTTTAACTTCCCCGATTCATCTACATAAGTCTCTTTGAGCACCGCCCTGCTTTGAAAGTAATCCAGTTGGCTATTGATAAATGAAAGCGCTTTTCGGTAATAACCCTGGCCGGACAATACTTCTGCACGGGTCAGGTTTATTTGGGCCTGCATTTTATCATCCAGTTTATCCGATGATTTCAACGTCTTTTCCGCGGCATCTACATGCTCCTGGGCACTTACGTAGTTGCCGTAGTGGGCCAGGATCTCTGCTACTTCCAGTTGGTTTTGAGCATGCTTTACGCTGCCTTCACCATTTACGGCCAGGCTTACCTGTAGTGCCTGTTGAATACTATTGTCAAAATCTACCAATACACCCACTGCCAGGTTGAACCTGGCTTCTCTGAGGTAGTACTGCGGCATGTACTCATTGTTGGTACCTAGTTTTTTTGATAATTTCTTCTTGAATTTGGCCAGGGTCTTTTTGGCTTTTACATAATCACCCTCTTCATATTGAGCATCAGCTTTATCCAGGTATTTGTCCCAATTTTGGGCATAACTTACTGAGCACAAGAATAGAAGCATAAAGACAAAACCTGCCTTAAAGCCTGTGTAATTAAAATCCATGACACGTATATTTAGTTTCGGGGAAGCTTGTTCCTATATAAATATAATAATTTAGACTATTACTTTTTAGCTTTTTAGCAATTTGTTCAGAATGTCCTTCGCCGCTTCTGCAATCACAGTCCCGGGACCGAATATTCCGCTAACCCCGGCTTTATATAAATAGTCATAGTCTTTAGGAGGAATTACCCCTCCGGCAATAACCATAATGTCTTCCCGGCCAAGTTTATTAAGAGCATTGATCAGCTCAGGGATCAGGGTTTTATGTCCTGCTGCAAGGCTGGAAGCCCCGATTACATGCACATCATTTTCCGCAGCCTGCTGAGCTACCTCTTCCGGGGTCTGGAACAATGGCCCGATATCCACATCGAATCCCAGGTCTGCAAAACTTGTGGCAATTACTTTTGCCCCGCGATCGTGACCATCCTGACCCATTTTGGCTACCATGATCCGAGGTCTTCTACCTTCTTCTTCGGCAAACTGATCCGAGAGGGCCTTGGCCTCTTTAAAGTTGTTGTCCATTTTTACTTCTCCTGAATAGATTCCTGAAATTGATCTTATAGTAGCTTTGTGTCGGCCATAGACCTCTTCCATGGCATCAGAGATCTCGCCAAGTGTTGCCCTTTTTCTGGCTGCGTCCACGGCCAGCTCCAGCAGGTTGCCCTGGCCGGATTTAGCAGATTCTGTTAGTGCCCGGAGTGACTGCTGAACCTCTTCATTGTTGCGCTCAGCCTTCATCTTATTCAGCCTTTCAATTTGTTGGTTCCTCACACGGGTGTTGTCCACTTCAAGAATGTCGAAGTCAGGTTCCTCATCAGTCTGGTATTTGTTTACACCCACGATAATGTCTTTTCCCGAATCTATCCTGGCCTGCTTTCGGGCGGCGGCTTCTTCGATTCTCATTTTAGGCACACCACTTTCTATCGCTTTGGCCATACCTCCCAGCTCTTCAACTTCCTCAATCAATGCCCAGGCTTTATCTACAAGTTCGGCAGTGAGGCTTTCTACATAGTATGAGCCTCCCCACGGGTCCACTACATGAGTGATGCCGGTTTCATTTTGCAGGTAAAGCTGAGTATTACGAGCTATTCTGGCCGAGAAGTCAGTAGGCAGGGCTATGGCTTCATCCAGTGCGTTGGTGTGTAAAGATTGGGTATGGCCCAATGCTGCAGCAAGCGCCTCAACACAGGTACGCGTAACATTATTATAAGGGTCCTGTTCGGTCAGGCTCCAACCCGAAGTCTGGCAGTGTGTCCTCAGTGCCATGGATTTGGGGTTCTTGGGGTTGAATTGCTTTACGATCCTCGCCCAAAGTAATCTGCCTGCGCGCATTTTGGCTATTTCCATAAAATGGTTCATGCCAATGGCCCAGAAGAATGACAATCGCGGGGCAAACACATCAATGTCCATACCGGCGTTAATTCCGGTTCTCAGGTACTCCAACCCATCGGCCAGTGTATAGGCCAGTTCGATATCGGCCGTTGCGCCGGCTTCCTGCATATGATAACCGCTGATACTGATGGAGTTGAACCGCGGCATATTTTTAGAAGTATATTCAAAAATATCCGCAATGATCTTCATGGAAGGCAGGGGAGGGTATATATAAGTGTTCCTCACCATAAATTCTTTCAGAATATCGTTCTGGATAGTGCCGCTTAGTTGCTCTGGTTTTACGCCCTGCTCTTCTGCCGCAGCTATATAAAATGCCATAACAGGCAGCACGGCACCATTCATAGTCATGGATACAGACATTTTATCCAGCGGGATCTGATCGAAGAGTACTTTCATATCCAGTACGGAGTCGATGGCCACCCCGGCCTTGCCTACATCACCGGCTACTCTTGGATGATCAGAATCGTAACCGCGGTGGGTGGCGAGGTCAAAGGCAACAGAAAGTCCTTTTTGTCCTGCGGCCAGGTTTCTTCTGTAAAAAGCATTAGACTCTTCGGCAGTGGAGAAACCTGCGTACTGACGTATCGTCCATGGTCTGCCAGCATACATGGTGGAATAGGGGCCTCTCAGGTAAGGAGGTATACCCGCCGAATAACCGGTGTGTTTTAGTTTTTCAAAATCTTTCTTTGTGTAGAAAGATTGTATATCTATTTTTTCTGCTGATGCTGTAGTAGTAGCCTGATGTGAATTTTCCTTTTCAGGGGTGAATTCGTTGTATTTTATATGGGTAAAATCTGGTTGCATAGGTAGTTATTGTATCTCTTCTTTTTCCTGTTTTACTTTTTCCTGGAATTTCTGCCAGGCCGTTCGGGCCAGCTTGTCGGTAAGTACCTCCAGGTAGTAAGATCCTGCCGCAGGATCGTTGGTTTTATTGAAATAAGATTCTTCTTTCAGGATAGAACTTACATTGCGGGCTATCCGCACCATGAGGGTGTTGCTGTAGTCCTCAGGCTCAACCAATAAACTGTCGCATCCACCCAATATGGCAGACATAGCCGCTGTGGTTGCTTTCAGCATATTGGCGTGAGGCTGGTATTTCTCTTCTGTCCAGGCCGGTGAAATGGCATGTATGTGCAGGTTTTCAGGGTTAAAACCGTCTGCCTTGTAGGCCTGGCTGAGCTGGAAAAACAGGTTCCTTAGAGCCCTGGCCTTGGCAATCTCCCCAAAATAGTCTGTAGATACCTGCAGACCGAAGGTGATTTTTGAAAGGATCTGGTGAATATCAAGTTGAGTGGCTTCGAAAGCATTGATTACTGAAACAGTAGAGTGTAACAGATGGGCAATAGCGGAAGAGGCAGTTTGCTCCGTTGACATTATGCTCAATGACAGCAGGCCGGGCAGGTTAATGGTAGCTTTAAAAGCCTCCAGGTAATTGTCAGGGGACTGGTGGCCTTCGCTGAGGAAGATAATACCTGAAACCGATTGATGGTCAATGCCTTTGCTATCGATTAAATCGGTATAAGCTGCCAGATGTTCTTTGAAGTCAGCACCTAAAACGAAAGAAATACTGCAATAATCTATTAAAATATCATCAAGCAGGTCGGTAAGCGAAATCCCCTGGGCCCGGGTGAGGTCAAAGATAATTCCGTCAGCGCCATTATTGAGAGCTTCCAGTGCTTGTTTGTTTGCTGTTTTGGAGTCTGTTACAATGATTTTCTGAAGGTTTTCCCAGTACCTGTTCTCACCCGTAGGGTTTTCCTTTAGGATAAGCCTGTTTTGAAAAGCCTCAATATTTTCAATGGCCTTTAGATCACTGTTATCATAGTAGGGTTCGAGGGTGATTTTGTCGTCAAAATTCCAGTTATATTTTTCAAAAACATCTTCACCTTTCAGGTCAGAGGTGGCTTTTTTTACCCAATCCTCTTTGGAAGAATTTTTAAAGTCAATAAATAAATTTTTTTGTCGTTCACTCATTAATATATATGTAAGGTTATAAGGTAAAGTTAATTGTTTTGGATTACTTATGAGAAATGAGCCAAGATAATATTATTACCTGCGTAACTATTTCAATTATACATTTTGAAGAAATCGTATTCTTTTATTGGACTAAGAAAATTAAGTGTGAAATGTTTGAAAAATAGAGATGTAGAGCGCTTTTATGTTCGTGATTTTTTTTACAAATTTGTTACCCTTTTCTCTTAGAGGGTTTAGATACTAACCAATCTTATAGAATAACAATACATGCACATTGATTGTGAAACGGTTTGGAGTGATTGTCTACGGGTGATCAAGGATAACGTGGCGGAGCAAAGTTTCAACACTTGGTTTCAGCCAATCGTGCCTTTAAAGTGCGCGGACGATGTTTTGACTATTCAGGTTCCGAGCCAGTTTTTCTATGAATGGCTTGAGGAGCATTACGTGCATGTACTGAAGAAAGCGATAATAGCAGTGATGGGGCCAAAAGCCCGCCTGGAATATTCTGTTATCGTGGATAGGGGAAACAGTAAATCCCAACCCTTATCGGTTAGTCTTCCTAATCGTACACCTTCCAAGAACTACAATACCGGTAATGGTAAGGACGAGTATATCTCTCCGTTTCAGTTAAAGTCGGTAGACTCCCTTTATCAGCAGTCTCAGTTGAACCCCAACAATACCTTTGATTCGTATATCGAAGGTGATTGCAACAGACTGGCAAGGTCTGCCGGGTATGCAGTTGCTCAAAAGCCAGGGGTTACTTCCTTTAATCCGCTGATGCTTTACGGAGGGGTAGGCCTGGGTAAGACTCACCTGGTACAGGCTATTGGTAATGAAATTAAGAATAATCTTTCTGACCGCTTTGTCCTGTACGTTTCGTCTGAGAAGTTCACCAATCAGTTTATCGATGCTTTGAGGAACAACAAAACGCAGGAGTTCCAGAATTTTTACATGCAGGTGGATATCCTGATCATTGACGATGTACAGTTCCTGGCAGGAAAGGAAAGAACACAGGAAATATTTTTCCATATCTTCAACCACCTGCATCAGGCCGGTAAGCAGATCGTAATGACCAGCGATTGTCCGCCGCGGGACCTGAAAGGTTTGCAGGAAAGACTACTGTCCAGATTTAAATGGGGGCTGACTGCTGACTTGCAGCAACCTGACTATGAAACCCGGGTGGCAATCATCCAGCGAAAAATGCAGTCGGATGGTATCTACATCCCTGAAAACGTAATAGAATACCTCGCTTACAGTGTTGATACCAACATCAGAGAGCTGGAAGGCGTGCTGATCTCTTTGATCGCACATGCATCACTCAACCGAGTGGATATTGACCTGGAGCTTGCCAAGCAAACCCTCAAGAATATCGTTCATGATATAGAAACAGAGGTTGGCATTGACTATATCCAAAAGACTGTTGCTGAATTCTTCAAAGTAGAGGTGGCCTCACTGAAAGATAAGATCCGTAAAAAGGAAATAGTAATAGCCAGGCAGGTAGCGATGTATTTTGCTAAAGAATACACCAATCATTCTTTAAAAGCTATAGGCTACCATTTCGGAGGTCGCGACCATAGTACAGTTATCCATGCCGTACAGTCTGTCAATGATATGATGGATACCAACGCTTCATTTAAGGCCTCTGTGGAGGAGCTGAAGAAAAAACTCAAGATGCGGGCTGTTTAATAATAGCCCCGGCCAGAATATCAATAGCCGTATTTATCTCTTCTTCATTTATGGAGGCAAACCCCAGGCGCATCGCATTAAGGTTGTTGATAAAGTCGTGGTTTACATTAAGATAAAGTCCCTTCTTTAAACACTCAGCTATCAAAGATTCAGCATCAGGCTTTACGCCGTTACGAAACTTCACCCAAACGGCCATGCCTCCTTCAGGTACTTTAAATTCAACATAGTCACCGAGTTTTTCTGTTAAGAGCCTGCAAATCAGATTCCTCCTCAGAAGGTAAATTTTGAGGGTTTTCTTCAGGTGGCGTTGAAGTTCTCCATTTTCTATCGCCAGGGCCAGCACATGTTCCATTACCGGGTCGCCCTGCCGGTCAATAATGCCTCTGATCTTGCTGAGTTCGTCTATGATCCTGCGGGATGACACCACATAGCCGATCCGGATGGCCGGAGCGAAGATCTTGCTAAAAGAACCGATATAGATTACATGTTCATGGTGATTGAGGCTTGCAAGGGGAAGCAGCGGGCTGCTGCTGTAGTGGAAATCATAATCGTAATCATCTTCTATGATGGCAAAATTGTATTTCAAGGCCAGTTCAAGTAACTGAATCCTCCGCTCGGCTGACAAGGTGACCGTAGTAGGGTAATGATGGTGAGGAGTAATGTAAACCACACTTACTTTTGTGGTTTTTAACAGGCTTTCCAATGCATCAATATCGAGTCCGTATTCATCTACACCAATGCGCTTTAATTTGCCCCCGAGATGCTCAATACTCCAGTCGGCCGAATCATAACTGCTATGGCCTACCACCACCACATCATTTTTGTTGAGGAGTACATTTAAGATCATATAAATGCCCATCTGGCTCCCTCGTGTGATCAGAATGTTATCCTTGCTGATATTCATGCCGCGAGTTTCGGAGAGGTACTGGCTTAGTGTGATCCGTAATTTTTCATCACCACGGGCGTCGCCATATTTTAGAAAGTTCTTGCCATAACTGCTTCCGGATAATGAGCGACATTCTTTATATATCCAGTCGATAGGAGCAAGCCGTGGGTCGGGTGTGCCCGAGTTGGTTTCTATTGTATGTTTAGGTTTCGTCTTATAATTAGCAAAACCGGTCGATTTTATCTGTAAAGTTTCAGAGCCGGCAGTCTTTTCATGGGCACCCAGCACATGAGGCTTGACGATGGGGAGTTTGCCTGATACAAAAGTCCCACGCGAAGGAAAGGACTCAAACCACCCCTGGGCCATCAGCTCGTCATAAGCCTGTACCACGGTTTTTCTGTTTACCCCTAAAGTATCGGACATGGCCCGGGTGCCGGGCACTTTGGTGCTTTTGGCCAGACGGCCACTGGTAATCTCGCGCACTATCGCATTTACTATTTGCAGGTACAGAGGGGTGCCTGAGCTGCTGTCTAACCTGATAACTGTCTTCCATGGAAACATAACCGGACCCTTTGATAAGTTAAAAATGGCACCCAAAGATACTCCGTTTAGTCATTAGTTTTACATGAGTTAAACACAATTTCTTATGGAGCAATTTGAAGTAACAACCAGAAACAAGGTAAAGAGAGTCCCTGAAAGAGGCCATTACGACAAGTCTACGGTCTATGAAATACTTGATGCAGGCTTTTTGTGCCACATCAGCTTCGTGGTTGACGGGCGTCCGATGATTATCCCCACATTTTATGGAAGGGAAGGAAATCAACTATATATCCATGGGGCCACTACCAGCAGGATGATCAAAAACCTGGAAGAGGGTGTGCCCATGACCCTTGCGGTAAGTCATGTTGACGGACTGGTACTGGCCCGGTCTGCCTTTCATCACTCCATGAACTACAGGTCTGTTGTGGTATTCGGTACAGCTCGGGTGGTGGCTGACGAAGATAAAGACCATGCACTATATGTAATGTCCGAACACCTGATCGAGGGACGCTGGCAGGAGGTAAGGCCTCCCAATGCCAAGGAATTAAAAGCCACCACAGTGCTGGCCATTGAAATGGAGCAGGCTTCTGCAAAGATCAGGACAGGCCCTCCTAAAGACGATAAAGAGGACTACGATACAGATATATGGGCAGGTGTGGTGCCCTTGGGTATGGGTATTGGTTCTCCGGAAAGGGACGAGCTTTTAAAGCCCCATATCAGTATGCCTGAGTCTGTGCGTAAATATATTGCTGAAAAGGATCAGGGGTTCAGGCTGGTCGATCATTTGAGGAATGATAACGGGCATTCATTGAGTAACGCCATCTGGTATAAATAATTTTCAGAATTTCTTGCAACAGGTTGCTCTTAAAGCCTGATGCTACTCCGGCCGCCTGGCTATATGGGAAGGGCACCAGGTTTGGGG
>NZ_SMLW01000643.1 GCF_009711405.1 Fulvivirga kasyanovii
GAATGAAGCTGGAGGGATTTCATCTTAAAAGTATGGAAATATGGAAAAATATGATATTGTAATTGTTGGTTCGGGTCCGGGCGGCTATGTATGCGCCATACGTGCCGCCCAGCTGGGATTTAAAGTGGGATTAATTGAAAGATACAATACCCTGGGCGGCACCTGCCTCAATGTAGGCTGCATCCCTTCCAAAGCCTGGCTGGAAGCCTCGGAACATTACTATAAGCTCAAACACCAATTCGAGGATTTTGGCATTGGTGTCAAGGAGGCGAATGTAGATATGGTAAAAATGAACCAAAGGGTTCAGGATGTCGTGGGGGAAATCATCAATGGGGTAGCCTACCTGATGAAGAAGAATAAGATTACCGTTTATGAAGGCCACGGGACCATCAAGGATAAGAACACGATTGAAATTAAGGGCGAAGATAAAACACAAATCATAGAAACGGATAAGATGGTCATCGCTACCGGGTCAAAACCCGCGTCCCTGCCGAACATCGAAATAGATAAAAAGAGGATTATTTCCTCTACGGAAGCCCTTGCTCTTACAGAAATTCCCAAACACTTAATGGTCGTTGGAGGTGGTGTTATTGGGGTCGAGATAGGTTCTGTTTTCGCCAGGTTGGGGTCAAAGGTCTCCATAGTGGAATATCTTGATGGGCTTATCGCCACTATGGACAAATCCCTGGGGGATCAATTATATAAATCATTGAAAAAACAGGAGATGGAGTTCTACCTGGAGCATAAGGTCACCAATGCTTCTACCAAAAACGGTACGGTAAGCTTGGAAGCACTGAACAGGAAAGACGAAAAGGAAATGCAGTTGGAAGGTGACTATTGCCTTATGGCCATAGGACGAAAACCCTACACCGTCAATCTGGGACTTGAAAATTTGGGAGTGGAAACCAACGAAAAGGGACAAATAAAAATAGATGATAACATGGAAACCAATATCAAAGGAATTTACGCCATTGGCGATGTGGTAAGGGGCGCAATGCTTGCTCATAAAGCGAGTGAAGAAGGTGTTTTTGTGGCTGAACGCATTGCGGGACAAAAACCGCACATCAATTACCCCTTTATACCGAACATCGTCTATACACAGCCCGAAGTAGCCGGTGTGGGACTTACCGAGGAGGAACTTAAAGAAGCAGGAAGAGCGATAAAGACGGGTAGCTTCCCATTTAAGGCCAACGCCCGGGCAAAGATAAGTATGGATACGGATGGATTTATAAAGGTAATTGCCGATAAGGAAACCGATGAGATATTGGGAGTGCATATGATAGGCCCGCGAATAGCCGATAGTTACACCGAAGCGGTGGTGGCAATGGAATTTAGGGCAGCTGCCGAGGATATCGCACGTATGTCTCACGGGCATCCCACGTTTTCAGAAACTTTCAAGGAAGCCTGCTTAGCCGCTACCGAAGATAGGGCTTTGCATATTTAAGCTTTATAAGTGATGAAGAAAATCTCAGAAGCTAGCCTAGAAATTCAATGAGTTTGACAGAAAGTTATTTCAATGACCAATATAAATAAAAGCACATTCAAAATAACCAAAATGGACTGCCCCTCAGAGGAGCAAATGATCCGCATGAAGCTGGAACCTCTCAGCCAGGTAAAGCACCTGGAGTTTGACATTCCGGCACGCAAGCTGGAAGTCTTCCATCAGGATGAAGTACTGCCTATACAAAATGCTATCAGTGAACTAAACCTCAACGATCAACTCCAAGGTACTTCTGAGGCAGAAATGCCCATTGCCGAAGACGAGACCAAGCACAAGAAAATACTCTGGTGGGTGCTGGGCATCAATTTTGGATTTTTTGTAGCCGAAATGACCACCGGATGGATATCCAGCTCCATGGGCCTGATAGCCGACTCGTTGGATATGCTGGCTGACTCAATTGTTTATGCCCTGAGCCTTTTTGCGGTGGGAGCGGCTATTGCCCGCAAGAAAAAGGTAGCTAAGCTCAGTGGTTACTTTCAGATGGGCCTGGCACTGCTTGGCTTTTCGGAAGTATTACGCAGGTTTTTCACCCAAAGCGAAACTCCTCTATTCCAGTGGATGATCATTGTATCCCTGCTCGCTTTAGCAGGTAACCTTGTTTCACTTTGGCTGATCAACAAGGCCAAAAGTAAAGAGGCCCACATGCAAGCCAGTGCTATTTTTACTTCCAATGACATCATCGTCAACGGAGGGGTAATACTGGCTGGTGTACTGGTTTATTTTCTGGAAAGTAAGTGGCCTGACCTGGCGATTGGCGGCATTGTTTTCGCCTTTGTAATGCGAGGAGCAGTGAGGATTTTAAAGTTGGCAAAATGATACCTAAACAACTGAATATATGAATGCATGGTTATGGGCAGGCGTGTTAGTACTGGCCGCATGGGCGGCTCATTGGGGGGCAGATCAACTGCTGACCCCTTTAAAATTGCTACGTAAACAATGGGGGCTTACCGCCTCGGCAGGAGCGGCATTTCTTGCCATTGTCACGGCCAGTCCGGAGGTGGCCATCAATATTACCAGTGCGGCAAGGGGAGTATCCGATATTGGTTTGGGTAACCTGCTGGGCTCTAATATCATTTCTATTCCCTTGATGATTACCATAGCCTATTTCGCCTCACGTAAGCAATTCAAAAACAATCCCAAGCATCAAGAACATTTGGATGCCAACATGCTGGCACTCAATAAGCGCTCTGTACCCGTTCTGTCATTGCCCTATTTAGGGATTATAGCCTTAGTAGCCATTTTGACCATACCCAAAGCATGGCGCGGGTTACAACCGGTGGATGGCTGGATTATGCTGGGGGCTTATGCCGCTTTTTTGGCGCATGCCATTATCAGGGGAAGAAAAGAAGGAGAAAAAGTAAAGTGGACACAAAAGAAAATATGGCTTTCCATAGCAGGTGCAATTGCCATAGCAGCCGGGGCTTTTTTCATTGTAAAAGCGACAGAAAACATCGTTTCGGCTTTGGGCATTTCCCAGATTGTGGGAGGGCTGTTCATTACAGGTATCATGACCACCGCACCGGAAGTGTTTAAGACCTGGAGTGTGGTCAAAGGTGGAGAGGTAACCGCAGGTACCACAAGTGTTATAGCCGACAATGCCATCACCATGACGGTTGCATTCTTCCCCCTGGCACTGGTAAGCACCCCGGTACAGGATTTTCAATTGTATTGGGTTAACCTCGCCTTTGTTGGCTTGATGCCCCTGCTTTACAGCCTCTTTGTTCATCAAAGCAAAGACCTGCATGGTTTCAGCAGATGGCAGGTATTCGTTTTTGATGCTGCTTATGTGGCCTATTTGTTTGTTATGGCATTTTTTGTCTTAAAACTTTTTTAGCCGATGAAGGAAAAACTATTCAAAGACTACCAAAAACGCCTCAATGCCCTGGAAGAAGGCATCAGGGATGCAGTCCTGAAGTATGCCGAAGAGCTGTACCTGAATCAAAAATGTTCTAAAGATGAAGCCATTGATCGGGCCATTGCCAAGGTGGAAATGGAAAGAAGAAAATTGTAACTAATAATATAAACCAACATGCTAACAGTATTAGACTTTACCAAAAACAATGTAATTGCTACGAAAGCCCAGGAAAACCTGACTGAAGCTGACATTCAAAAAATTCACCCGCTGATTCATAACATCGTGAACCGTGGACAGAAAGTACGGTGGTACTTTGAGATGGAAAATTTTTCCGGATGGAAATTCAATGCCTTCTGGAAAGATTTAAAAATGGATATGTCTCACGCTGACGATTATGAAAAGATTGCTATGGTGGGCGACAAAAAATGGCAGGATTGGATCACTCAGTTCATGAAGCCATTCACCAATGCTGAAATCCGATACTTTGATAGTGAACAAAAAGAAGAAGCAAAGGAATGGATCAATCAGTAGATAGGAATAATACCGGGTTAGCATACATCAGAGAGACTGCCCGCAAGTTTCTGGATAGGGAAACCTCAGGTGGTTTGCTTTTAATTGCAGCTACTATTTTCGCTTTGGTTTTGGGCAATTCCCAATGGGCCGATGCATATCACCACTACCTCACTGACGAATTTATTTTTGAGTTTTCAGAGCATTTCAGTTTTGGACTGACCATAGAAGAATGGATCAATGACGGGCTGATGGCCATATTCTTTTTAGTAGCCGGTATGGAGCTGAAGCGGGAAATTATGGTGGGTGAATTGTCTTCCTTCAAAAAAGCTTCAATGCCACTT
Source organism: Fulvivirga kasyanovii (assembly GCF_009711405.1). GTDB lineage: Bacteria > Bacteroidota > Bacteroidia > Cytophagales > Cyclobacteriaceae > Fulvivirga > Fulvivirga kasyanovii. Next base: position 4,211 of record NZ_SMLW01000643.1, read on the forward strand.
TTGGCTGCCTTAGGTGGTATGACCATACCGGCTTTGATTTTTGTCAGTCTCAATACTGGAACAGAGAATATTAGCGGTTGGGGAATACCTATGGCTACCGATATTGCCTATTCCTTGGGTATCATCGGTTTATTGGGCAAAAGAGTGCCGTCACAGCTTAAAATCTTTCTGGTTGCTCTCGCTATAGCTGATGACTTGGGAGCCATATTGGTCATAGCCCTGTTTTACAGCAATGAGCTGAGTTGGTTATTCCTTGGTACTGGGGTCGGCATATTTATATTATTAATGCTGTGCAATCGGTTTGGTGTAAAAAGCTTAATCTGGTATATTTTAGGAGGCTTGGCCTTGTGGTACTGCTTTCTCAATTCCGGGGTGCATCCTACAATAGCAGGGGTACTCTTCGCCATCACCATTCCAGTAAAACCCAAACTGGACAGCAAAATCCTGAAAGAGCGTACCGCTAAGAATGTGGCCGCACTTGAAGAAACGGACATTGAGAACCGCGACCCCATGCAGGATATTCGTCAAAGAAAAATACTAAAGGACATAAAAACAGATACTGAAAACTCAAGGCCTCCTTTGCTTAAGCTGGAGAATGCATTGATCAATTTTAACGCCTTTTTTATCATTCCTGTATTTGCCATTGCCAATGCCGGGGTGAAGTTGGATGTTGGGCTTTTAGAAGTGGCTTCCAGTTCTTTAGGCTTGGGTATTGTTTTAGGTTTAGCAATAGGAAAGGTCATGGGAATCAGTCTTTTTGCTTTTATTGGTGAAAAGTTCGGCCTCTCAGAACTTCATGCCACTCTGCGCTGGAAGCATATTATCGGCATGGGCATGATAGCTGGTATAGGTTTTACCATGTCACTTTTTATTACGAATCTGGCGTTTACAGACCCTGCGTTGGTGAAGGTCTCCAAGATCAGTATTTTAATTGCCTCATTGATTGCGGCTGTGGGAGGAGTGACCACCTTATTATTTACAAAACCCAAAACTGAAAATTAATGATACATTTAAGAATATTTCTGCCTGTATTTTTCCTGCTTTACTTTTTGCTCACATTTTTGATGTACGCGCCAAAACGAAAAGATAAACCACCAAAGCTTAAAACAGTTACTTTATTAAATAACCTGATATGGCTTTTGGTGATTGCTCTTACTACAATTTTCTCGCTGTTTCCTGAGATTTACCATCAATATGTTGTGCCTTTTGAAGCCTTAAAAACCCATACGCTAAGTTGGGTAGCTATTGGAATTATGACCGTTGCTTTCATGATTGTATTTTCTGCCAAAAACTATCAGCGACTGTCCAGAGGCAGTGAACGAAGAGGTTGGCTATTGCTTACAAAAGGCATCTATTCTAAAACAAGAAACCCGCTGCATCTGGGGCAATTAATCACGCTGATAGGCTTTTTTCTCTGTATTCCCAGCATCTATTCAGGTATTATATTATTACTTGGAGCCTTTATCGTATTTGTGAGAGTCGGACTAGAAGAAAAGGTACTAGAAAGTGTTTTTGGAGAGGATTATCTGGCATACGAGAGGAAAGTGGGAAGGTGGGTTTAAAGAACCAGTCAAGCCTGATATGTAATATCGAGCTTGACTGGTCTAAATGAATTATGTCTTCTTTTTGACCACCAACTGATACACACACGGTATCACCACCAAATTCAAAATGGTAGCGGATAACAAACCGCCCAGGATTACTACAGCCATAGGGCTTTGAATCTCACTGCCAGGCTCACCACCTTTGAGTGCCAGGGGGATTAAAGCTAAACCGGTAGTGAAAGCCGTCATTAGAATGGGGTTGAGCCGATCTAAAGCACCTTCCTTTATTAAGGTCAGTCCCTTTTTGCCTTCTCTTCGCAAATCTTCATACCGGGAAACAAGTAAAATACCATTTCGGGTTGCTATCCCAAACAAACTGATAAAACCAATGGTAGCTGCAATACTGATGATCCCCGAAGTGAAGTACACAATCAGAATGCCACCGATTAACGCCAGAGGCAGATTGATCAAGACCACAAAAGCCAGCTTCATGTTCTTAAACTCAAAGTAGAGTAGCAAGAAAATAATCAAAATAGCCAATACCGCAGTAATCAAAAGCAATTGAGAAGCTTTTGCCTCGCTTTCAAATTGTCCTCCATATTCTACACGATAGCCTTCTGGAATTTCAATATTGGTGTCTATGGTCTCCTGAATCTCGTTGACGGCACTTCTCAAGTCACGTCCCTGTACATTGGCAGCCACAACAATCTTGCGCTGCACATCTTCCCGGCTAATCGTATTCGGACTGCTCACAGAAGAAATGGTGGCCAGTTGGTCAATGGTAGTTTGACCTCCATTTGGCAGGCTCACCAATGCCGTTTTGATACGTTCAATTTTGTTCCTAAAATCATCCTGATAACGCACCACCAGGTCAAAGTATTTTTGTCCTTCGTAGATCTCACCTGCTTCTTCCCCGGCAAAGGCAATGTCCACTTGCTCCATGAGGTCGCCAACCGTCATACCAAAGGCGGATAGCATCTGGCGTTTTGGCTTGATGCGAAGCTGTGGCACTTCAATCTGCTGAGCAACGGCTACATCAGCCAGTCCCTCAATAGGTTTAATACCCTCCTCAATACTTTTGCCCACCTCATAAAGACGTTGCAGGTCAGGCCCGAATATTTTGATCGCAATATTGGCGCGGGTTCCTGAGAGCATGTGATCAATCCGGTGAGCAATGGGTTGCCCCAGTGTAATATTTACACCCGGAACAATACTGAGTTTTTTTCTTACCTCTTCAAAAAACGCTTCTTTGCTTTTGTCACCGAGCGTAAAGGGAACATCAACCTCAGCAGCATTAACACCCTGTGCATGTTCATCCAGTTCGGCCCGTCCCGTCCTGCGGGTAACCACATCTACCTCTGGCATTTCCAACAACTGTTGCTCTACCAGCTTGCCTACTTTATTGCTTTCTTCCAACGACATACCTGGTGGGCCAACAGCACTAATAACCAGTGATCCTTCGTTAAATTCTGGTAAAAAGCTCCTACCTAACTGGGTAAACAGGCCTATACTTAGCAAAAAGGCAATGACTGTAACTGCTATAATGGTTTTCGGAAACTTCATGGCACCACCTAATACCATTGAGTATTGCTTTTGAAGCCATCTCTCTACCTTCGTTCCTTCAGCACTTTTGCTCAATACTTTTTCGCTTTTCAATAGGTATGAGCAAAGGACGGGTGTCACCGTAACAGCCACCACCAAAGAGGTAAGCACAGAGGTTACAAAAGCAATACCCAGAGGTTGCAACAGACGACCTTCCATACCACTTAGGAAGAACAGCGGCACAAATGACACAATGATGATCAGCGTTGCGATTATTATAGAACTCCTGATTTCTATAGAAGCATCCTTCACTACTGCTAACACAGGGAGTCGCTCGCTTTTGGGCTTTCGGACATTTTCCCGCAGACGTTTATAAACATTTTCAACATCTATAATTGCGTCATCTACCAAGGCACCAATGGCAATGGCCATTCCTCCTAAACTCATCGTATTAATAGTATAGCCCAAGAGCTTCAATACAATGATGGATACCAGTAATGATATTGGAATAGCCAACAAAGAAATAAACGTGGTTCGCCAATTCATCAGGAAAATAAACAGGACAATTCCCACAAAGACGGCACCTTCCAGCAGGGTTTGGTTCAGGTTACTGATAGAGGCTTCTATGAAATCGGACTGCCTGAAAATATGACTCTTAATCTCAACACCTTCTGGCAATGTTTGTCCTAGTTCAGCAATGGCTTCATCTAAACGGCCGGTCAAATCCAGTGTATTGACATCTGGTTGTTTGGAGATGGTAAGAATGACCGCAGGCGATGCATTCAGTGAGCCGTCACCAATCTTATCTGCCGCACCAATCTGTACAGTGGCCACATCTTTAATTTTGATGCTTTGCCCATTAACTTGTTTTACCACTGCTTCTTGCAATTCTTCCACTGCATAAGCCCGGCCACTGCCTTTGATGATATATTGGTTGCCATGTTGATTGAAAAAGCCTCCTGGGGCATTTACATTGGCTTCTTTTACTTTTTCCACCAATTCACTGAGGCTTATGTTATAGTGCTTGAGCTTGTCAGGATGGGCAAATACCTGATATTGCTTATAATCTCCACCAATAACTATTACATTGGCAATTCCTCCAATAGCTTTCAACCGGGGCCTGATGGTCCAGTCAGAAAGTGTTCGCAATTCCATGGCCGACAAGCTGTCTGATGTAACGCCTAATAGCATAATCTCTCCCATGATGGAAGAAATAGGAGCCATCGTGGGAGCCCCGATACCACCCGGTAGGTTTTCACGCACCATGGGTATCCGTTCACTTACAATTTGCCGGGCACGGTAAATATCCGTTCCCCAATCAAACTCTACCCAAACAATGGAAATACCTGCAGCTGACGAGGAACGGATTCTTCTCACATTGGGAGAGCCGTTTAGGGCTGTTTCTAACTGGTAAGTTACCAGCTTTTCTACTTCTTCTGACTCCAAACCATGTGCTTCCGTGAGGATAGTTACAGTTGGTGCCGTTAGGTCAGGAAAGACATCCACGTTCATCGTCCGTGCCATGTAAAGGCCTGCCACACTCAACACTACTGCACCTAATAAAACAAGGAGCCTGTTTTGAAGTGATATTGATAATATTTTATTTAACATATCATTTCCTTTTTAATGTTCATGGCCATGAGCTGGCGTTGTTCCTGACATGGAGGCCATTTTTATCTGGTAAGCGCCTTTCGTAACGACCACTTCACCAGCCTTAAGTCCATCCTCTACGGCTACATACTCACCATTTCTTCTGCCAATCTTTACTGGTCGCCTTTCAAAACTTTCCCCTGAAAGCTGAAGGATTACCGAATAACTTCCATAATCTTCCAAAAGGGCGTTTTCAGGGATCATCATGGTTTGCTTTGGTTCACCATAGGCAATCTCTACCTCGGTGTAACTGCCTTCGGGCATGGTAATTTTCTCGGTGACCTGGGCATAAATTGGGAGCATTGGCTTTGTACGTTCCACTTCCTTCCCAACTGAAAGAACGGTCCCGCCCGAGGCTTTAATGCTTGACCAACTATCACTGGCCTTCTGATAATAGATGTTTTGAATTGACTGTAGGGCGTGAGCATAAGATGCACTGACCTGTGTCTCCAATAATCGAGAGCGATGAGAGCCAATAGTTAATAGTTGGGTTCCCTGACTCACAAAACCTCCATTGCTGACAGAAATTGATTTTACATACCCGTCAAAAGGAGCAATGATCTGTTTTCCACCTACTGAATAGCCTGATGTTAAGGTTTCGTAATTCGATTTGGCCACCTTGTACCTGCTTTCCACTTGTTCCAGCTCAGCTTTAGGTACAATTTTGGACTGATAGAGTTGTTTTTTACGCTCGTATTCAGCCTTAGCCTGTTCAAAATTGGCCCTGGCCTGCTCAATCTCCGTTTGTAAATTATTGGAAGTCATTCCTTTGCTGCTTATCCTCATTAAGGATTGACCTTGCTTTATCTCGGCCCCCTCAGTCAGGTTATCCATAGCAAAACGTACTACGCCAGAGGCATTGGCTGAAAGAGAACGTATGGCTCCTGGAGCAGCCTTCCATACGCCTGATGTTTTAATAACATCATAGATTTCACCGGAAACTACAGGAACAGTCTGAAAATCAATCTTCCAGGCTTGCTCTTTTAGAAAGCTAATAGCACCTCCGTCTTCCTCATTACCTCCAACAGCACTAATGGCTTCTTCCGCATTTGCAAACACCTGAATGTCTTCAATCACAACTCTATCATGGTATGAGGGAGTAGTAATATCAAATATCAGTTGATAAACCCCCGCCTTTTTAGGTTGAAGTGACGGAGCAAAAATCCCCGGAGAAGATGGGGCTTCTACCGTATGGCGGATGCCTTTTCCATCTTTGACCAGGCTCACAGTCACACTGCCTTCCCTTACGGGTTGGTGCTTATCCAGAACGGTAAAGTGGGCTGCAAAACGGCTAGTCTTATTCACGACCAAAGCCGGGAATTCCACAAACAACTCAGTTTTATCTGTCCAGAGGGTATAGTCTACGGCAGGTATCTCACTGCCTTCATTAATGTGGCCACCATCCGCATCGTGGGCATGGCCATGCTCTTCTGCGGACTGACAGGATCCTGCCAGTAACGCAATTAAAATGAATATATATCGCATTTCTATTTAGTTTTTGTAATTAATGATCATGGTGTTCACTACCATCGTCATGCGAATGGGTAGAGTCCTGATCTACTGTAAACTCTTCCTGTTCGTGATGATCTTCACTCTTATGCTGATGTCCCGATTCCTCATCATGTGCATGGCCATGTGCCTCTTCGGTTTCGTGTTCATGTCCATGTTCTTCTTTAGAAGACTTTGAGGTACATGAAAGGGTAAAAAGGATCAGTAATGCGAATACTATATTTCTCGTTTTCATAAGTTTCTTGTTAATTTGTTACAATTGATATTTTAAAATTTCTGCTTTGAGCTGATGAAGCTCTTTTTCTATTTCCAGCATCTTATCATAAGCCTGTCTGTAAAATTGCAGCTCAATGTAATAGTCCATAAAGGAGATTTGCCCTAGCTGGTAAGCTTCTAATAGTAGATTTTCACTATTCAAACCTTCCAATGTGGTAGTGTACTCATCGTATTTCCGAAGCATCAACTCATACTGATTGTATTGTTCCAGAAAAGTAGAATACATCGCTGTGGTGACAGCTTCAGTTTTAGACTGCTGGTACTGGTATCTGGCTTCTGCTGCTTTCACTTTATTTCTACCGCTCCATAGGGGAATAGATATCCCCCCATAAACACCAGAATAATTAGACCCCATTACTCCCTGATGATTGAAACCAGCGGTGAGGTTTGGCAACAGTTTATTCTTCTCAACCTTTATTTGTTGCATGGAAACATCCTCCAGACCGATAGAAACTACTATTTCTGGATCAGTGGCTTTTTTTTGCTGCCACAGGCTATCGGCATTGCTAAGTTTCAAGTCAGTGGCGAATACCTTCTGATCAAAGACAATTGCCTGCCCTCCATTCAACTTTTGAAGGGAAAGCAACAGGTTTCTTCTTTCTGCCTCAATTTGCTCTACCTGAAACTGGTCTTGCATCCAGGCAATTTTCGCCTTATTGAGTTGCAGGATACCCACTTGCTCTTTGTCAAAAAGCTCTTGTACCTGTTCAAAAACCTGACGTGCCTGCTCCATACGCAGTTGTACTACTTCTTTTCGTTTGGCTAATGAAATAAGGTCAATGCAGTACTTTTTAGCGGGTAGCAGTACTTCCTGTCTGATCCTGGAGTATTCCAGTTGCAATTGTTCTTCCTGCTTATCAATCCAGTTGCCGCGGGCGGCATAGACCGTGGGAAACTCAAAAGATTGAGAAACCTGAAATTCAGAATAATCACCTGTGGTATGCTCACCAAACGGCAGATAAAATGCAGAAACCTGCGGATCCGGCAGGTTGTTGCTGGATTTGTAGTCAAGCCTTTGGCTTTCCATTAGCGACTGGAAGGCCTTTAATTCTTTGTTGTTTTGCTCAATTGCGCGAAGTACCTGTTCCGTCTGGTTAGTCTGAGCAAAACCAATAGCAGCATACAGGCATCCGCACAGAGCGAATACGATATGTTTTAACATGAAATAATAAATGATTTAGGTTAAACCTTAAAAACTCGGTTCGCCAAGTCTGGTATAGCCAGATGGCAAACACAGAAAGATTAACCTAAAACGGGAGGGCCTCTGAGCGAGGGGGTTGATAAATGAAAATCAAAATTGCCTGGTGGCTGATAGACTATGATTCTATCAGGCTCACTTTCTTTTTTAAATAAGAAAGTATGAACTAATGGCAGAGTAAAAGCCGAAAATTCCTTTACTTTAATTTGCTGCTTGGCAATATTCCTTACCTCAAAATCATTGGAATGATAGGTGTGTGCATGACTGCCCAATAGAAAATCCAAAAATCCGGAATGATCATTTGAATCTTTATTTTCTTCTTTGTCATGGTCGTGACTGTGAGCATGCGAATGATGATGCTCGGAAGCTTCAACTAAATCAATAAGTTCATGCTGATGATGACTATGCGGCAAAGCCTGATGCAGCATGAGCATACTGAATATGCTCAGAAAGAAAAGGGATGATATTTTTTTGAATTGCTGCATTCAGGTGCAAAATACGGTATTTATTGCCAGACGGCAAAATTGATCATTAACTCAACCTATTTTTCAAATCTGGCAATTGTCTCTTATACTTTTCGGGATTATTTTCTTTCAATCTCTGCAAATTCTGCAACTTCCATTGAATAGAAGGAAAACGCTCAAAATTGTAAATGCTCCAGTCTGACTGAAGGCTTTGAATTGAAATCAGGAAAGCTTTATCATCATCGGTCAATGATCCATGGATTGTTTCAATAAGATTCTCTCTGGCTTTTTCAAAATCCTCATAACTGAAGGGCTCATTGGCCATGCCTTCAAATTGATTGACTAATGCAGCACGCTGATCAAGATAGTTAGGATAGAGCAATTCTTCCAATGGTCGGTTACTACTTAGGATGGCTAATAGCAACCCTTCTCTATGCTCATCAGTGAATTCAGTATTTTCTAAAAAGTACTTCACATCAAAAAGGTCTCGTGGATGCTGACGATCTAAGGCTGCACATATCTTACCGCCATAGAGTTGGCCCATACCAACGACAGGCACCTCACAAAAAGCCTCAAACTCTTCCTGTGCTTTTTCGCATAATGGCAGTATTTTGGGATCGTGCAAAGCTCCCCGGTTGGTTTGGTTAACTTCCAGTTTGATTTGCGCACCCTGATGGGCTATCAGAAGCTTAGAGGTTTCCTCAACGAGGGATATCTTGGCTTTTGGCAGGATAGTAAGAATATTTTCATTTATCCTGGAAAGGCCATCCGATATATTTTGTAATGAATCTTTTCTGTCTTCAATAGGAAGATAGGTCAGGTCAATATCTACGGATAAACGAGGCATATTGCGGACAAACAAATTGATGGCCGTGCCTCCGTGCAACGCAAAGATTTCTTCTTTAGCCACCTCCGGAAGCACATCCAGCAATAGAGCTACTTGCCTTTTGTAAGTTTCAGTGGCCATAATTTTCCAATTCTTGAGGTACGGTGATTTGATATTTAGCTACATAAGTTCCGTTTTTTACCAGGCTTCTTTTGCCGCTACCCAAATCTATCTGATCATGCTTCAAGTGATTAAACCAAGCATGGTTGGCTTTTTCCGCCAGGTACAGGAACAGCCTCTTCACCTTCACAGAAGTACAGGCTTCCAGTAGTGTTTGTACCTTGGCCGGTGGCAGATTGTTCAAACTCTCCATCAACTCATAACATTCTAGTAGTGGCTGTTCTTCCGGCACCAGGTAAAGGCATTCCATCATAGCCCGGGCTGCACTGGATATTTTGAGTTGGAAAGCGGCCTGGTCTATGGTAGTTAACCCCCTGCCAGGAGGAAGAAATGAGGTACTATAGTAATTGATCTCAACACCCCATTGGTATTGATTGAACCAGGCTGGTAATTTTTCATTTTTATCGCCAAAGAGAAAAACTTTTTTGGAGTTAAGTTCCAGATACTGCACTTTACCCAAGTAAGCCAGGGCTGACTTGGCACCTATATGTATGCTCATGCCTTTTTGAGATTGGAGAGCAAACAGGGCACCTGTAACATCCACCTTTTCCCCGGTTCGCTTCATAGCCCCCGAACCTATGGATTCTAACCACTTGCTTTTACGGTATCGCTTCTGCAAATCAAGGCTGTATCCTTTCTCGGTTAACCAAGAGGCTAATAGTACAACGCCAGGTGGTTGTAGCTGCAAGAGTTGGTTTATTTTAGATTCATTATGGGTACTCATAGTACTAATTTCGTGATAAAAATAAACCAATTCAAGTAATGGTTTAAAAAATATATGGTGTACGCACTAAAAGTACCTAAATAGTCGTCAAAATAAATCCTCCTTGGAAAACCACCTTATGACGAGAAAAACTACTTCCCATAACCAAAATGAAGATAAATCAATTTCACCTCCCAGGGGTACAAGAGCTTTCTCCTACTAGTATCTAGCCCCTTGATTTCTTTCATTTTTAACCTTAGTGTTTCTGAACTTACATTAAGTTTTTTAGCAAGATCTCCTTTGCTCATAAACTTCATGTTCAAATTTTCTTCGATCATTTTAAGACCATTTAGGGTGATTAAATATTTAAACTCCAAGGTTTTAGTGATATCACAGAAAACAACCTTTAGAACCGGTAAAATACACTTTATTCCACATTATTCCCTGACCAAAACAGGCTATCCCAGACCCATTTGGACTGCATAGAAAATAAATATTCATTTGGGTAAAAAAAGTAACTCAAATGCTTAAATGGATAGTAGGTGGAGCGGCCGCTTTTTTCGCAGGCCGGTATTTACTCAGGCTCAATCAAGCCTCTAAGACCATTGTGACCAGAACATCCCTGCAGGTCAACAAGGTCAGCCTGTCGGGCATTGAGCTTAAGGCAAACGTCCGTTTGCAAAATCCCAACCCGATCAACCTTTCCATTCAGTATCCTTTTGTCAATCTTACTTATAAAGATGCCTCTCTCGGTTCGTCTCAGGTCAAGGATGAAACCATCCAACTACCTGCCAATGGAGAAGAGTCCTTCAATATCACCATTCAGTCAGCTGGGTGGCTCTCGCTCATCCAGGTCTTAGGCACTGAACTCGTACAAAAAATCCGCAGTGGACAAGAAGCCGTGCTGGATGTGGTCTCCACGGTGACCACAAAAGTCAACGGTATCCCATACCAGCAGCAAGAAACCCTCAAACTCGCCATCTGATGCAAGCCCTGAAGAAACGACATATCGCCCCAGGCCATGCGTTTGACAAGCTTTTTCCTAAAAGTAGTGGTCAGGACAAGGTAATCCGTCCCGAAGGCAAGGCGCAGCTACACCACACCATCAACCTGATCAAACAGGTCGTAAGGGATACGAAGGGAGATACAGCCCTTTTGGCTAAAACCCTGAAAGGTAAAACGCTACAAGATACCTGCGAGAACATTTGGGATTTTGTCTACAACCACATTCAGTATGCCAGGGACAAAGCCGGGGTAGAACAGGTCAGGCGACCATCCCGCACCTGGACAGACCGCAAAACAGGCGTGGATTGTGACTGCTATTCGGTTTTTATTTCCAGCATACTTACCAACTTGGACATCCCGCACAAAGTACGAATCACCAAATACGGAATCAAGCCCTATTTCCAGCATATCTATCCCATTGTACCAAATGAGACTGGTTACTTCACGCTGGACTGTGTTACTGACCAGTTCAACTATGAAGTACCGTATTCGGAAGCCCGGGATTTTGATATAGACGACCGAAAACCTGTGGGCGAGATCAACGGCATCCGGGAAGTCAGTGGTGTAGATTCAGCCGACTTGCTCATCGATGGATTAGGTATCTATAACTTAAAGCAACCGAGGCTACCGCTTCGGCAAATTAGGAAGTTTGGTCATAAGCAAAACCAGATGACAACACCTGATATGCTAACCCTCCGAAAGGTGCCTGAACAGAAAATCTCATCCCAGCCGGTGTTGCAGCTAACACAAGCTCAGCCGAAGGTAGAGGTGGCACTTGCATTGGAAAAACAAACTGCACCGAGAGCCAAAGGCAAGATAATAGGCCTGGGACTCACGGGAAAAATATTTCTGGCTTTAGGAATAGGCTTAGGCGCTTATAAACTAACTGAAATTTTAACTTGATGAATTATGGAACTGCATAGATTAGATGGATTTACAGCTTCAGGACTGGATAATGTAGACATCCAGGACATAGATTTTGAAAGCCTTGAAGAGGGAGAAATGAGCGGCCAGCAGATTGAAGCCCTGGAAGCGCTCGGCTATGTTCAAAGCCCCGATATCGCTTACGAGATACAGGACGAAGACGGCAATGTGATCATGTATGCAGATGTGGAAGAGAATCTTTATGTAATAGATGGATTAGGCGAACTGGGTTTCTTAAAAAAGATTGGCCGGGGTTTAAAGAATGCCGCCAAGTTTGTCGGTAAAAAAGTAATCAAACCGGTAGCCAAAGGTGTATCCAATGCCGCCAAGTTTACAGCCAAGAAAGTGATCACACCAGTCGTGAAAACAGTGAACCGTTATCTGAACCCGGCTACCATATTACTAAGGAACGGCTTTTTACTGGCCATGAAAACCAACCTGATGAAAGTAGCAGAACGATTACGTTTCGGCTATCTCAGTGATTCCGAAGCCCGAAAGCGGGGCATGAGCATGAGTGGGTTTGTCAAGCTGAAAGAGGCTATCAAGAAAGCCGATAAGATTTATGAGTTGGCTGGTGGTAAAAAAGAGAACCTCAAAAAAGCCATTCTTACAGGAAAAGGCAATACCGATAAATCAGTGCCATTGAATGGTTTTGAGTTAGGAAGTCCGTTATCTGAGGTAGATGATTATGTGGATCCCTTTGAAAAGATGATTGTAGAGGCCGATGCCGATGAGGTGGAGCAATTACTGAATGACGGCATGGAAGTGGAAGGCCTGGGTGTAGTGGTGACGGGGACAGCTGTAGCGGCTGCTTCCGGAGCGGTGGCTTCCATCTCCGCTTTGCTGAGCAAGATTACCGGGGTGTTTGATAAGGCCAAGAAGACACAGTCTGATGTAAAGAACCTCGTAAGTACGGCTAAATCCTTTGTGCCTACTCCCACTAAACCTGGGGGTGGAGCCACTCCGGTGAAGCCACCGCAGCCTATTCCCAAGCCGCTGGTTAGGTTTAGCCAGCCTACCACTTCGCTGGTACGAAGGCCAGCCACAGCTACACAGTCCCCTGTGACCACTAAAATCACCTCAATGCCCAGTACGACCCCAACCACTACGGCCTTAGTCAGACGAGCACCGGCACCTTCCACTGAAGTACAAACCACGGACAAACCGGAAGAAAAGAATGGGTTCTTTCAAAAGAACAAAACACCCTTGCTTATCGGGGCAGGGGTTCTGGTAGCCGGAGGAGGTATCTATTATGTGGTTAAGCAATCCACAAGGACGAACAAGGGAAGGTCAAAATCAGTAGATGGAATCCCAAGAGATGCCAAAGGACGCTTTAAAAGTACTGGCAAGACAAAGACTAAAAAGAAAAGCGCCCGCAAGAAATCCAAGAGGCTGGTACCTACTGCGCTTCTGTAACTTGAATTAACAACTTAAAGATATCATCATGGAAAAGAAAGTTTTAATCAAAAATAGCCTGATTGAAACAGGTAAGAATCTCGGTTCAGGGCTAGTGGGCATGGTAGCCGGGTCAGCAGTCGGACGACATTCGCTATGGATCGGAGCCGCTACCATCTTTGGTGGTGCCTGGTACCAGTATGATTGGTTGACTTCAGCCGGAGTGGGTATGGTGGCTTCAAATGGCTTTGTCCAGCGAAATGAAGAAAACGTTTCTGGAATGGATGGCTTTCAGGATGAAGTAGCCAACGCCAAAAATAGGGCGTTATCCTCACTGAAGGCCCTGGGCAAGAAAGTATACCTGGACAAATTGTCTCCTTCACTGAGTGAAAAGCTTGGCCTTAATGGTTTGGAGGACGGTGAAATACTCATGCTTAACGGGGATATTGGTGATATCGGCAACTTCGATACTTCAGAAGTGGATGACATCATCCGCCAACTGGAAGATGGTAATGCGGATAACTTGATTGGGCAACCCGAGCTTCAAGGCGTTGATTCAGTGGGAGGACTTGGTGAGTTAGGCAATCCTGATATTGCAGAATTGAAGGGGGCAGATGCACTAGAAATCAATGCAGTAGCATAAGTGAAATTCCAAATTGCAAAAAGCAAATTCCAAAAGACTGAATTGGCTTCAAAGTAGGCTTTCAGTCCTCTAACACCTGATTAATTATCTAAATTCTAACATCTATAACATGGTACGGAAAAATTCAAGAGAACAGTTTCTCGAAATCGTTAATGCCCACCTTTCTTTGAGAGAGCAGGGTAAAAAGTTTGACCCAGCTATGGTGAAAGTAGCCGAAGGGATCAAAGAAGGACGGTTGATGTTGGCAGATGCTTCTTACTACTCAATAAAGAAAGCAGGAGGAAAGGCCAATATTAATATGTTTGAAACCCAGGATTCCAAAGAAATTGGAATCACTAATGTTACTCAAACTAAGTTGCCGAAAGATCGGCTGTTCCTTTGTAACAGGATCATATTACTGGCAGTAATCTTCGAAGGCGACTTGCCTGATAGTGAACTTGAACTTAAGAAAGTTCTAAAAATGGCTAATTTTGATTCTATCAAAAAAGTAGCGGGCCTTCAAAATGGAGTATTCACCTTCATGGCCAATAAGAAGATTATTATTGATGAAAGACCTATGCAGGAGTTCATTACAGATAACAATTTTCAGGTAAACCTAGGAACTTACATCCTGGAAAACCCAAGGTTTGTTAGAGATGATGAAGAGTTTGAGTTTACAATAGAATTAGGAGAGGATGCCCCGGAAAAAACACTTATTAAAGTCGTATTAGCTGGTACTTCCACGGTTCCAGCATAATCAAATTATTCATGGAAAATAAGACAAGAGAAGTACGAAAAACCTTCACTTTTCATATTGATGAGGCCAATAAGCCCTACACCCCGGTGAAGTGGGAGCTGCCTAAGAAGACTGCTTTTGTCAAGGGCCTGCAACTTACCTCTGACTTTCCCAATAAGTTGTACTATCGGGGCAGTCAGCGCATTGAAATTGGAGGCGATGAGCTTTTCCCGGAAGGCTTTGACAGCAAGATCCTGATCTCCAGCATCAGTGTGGCACCTCGGGAGCGGTTTTTTGATTTGGGTGAAGTGCAGCCTGGGGATTTGTCGGTTAAAGTGCGCTATGAGGACAAAGATCATGAGCGGGCGGTATTGGGCAATGGCTATCAGGTGTCGGTGGTGCTTTTATTGGAGGAGGAAATATGATCAGAAAAGTGATCCAGCAAATGACATTGGAAGGAGAAGCAGCAGAAAAGCTGTTGATCAAAAGGCATTTTGTGCCGGTGGAATTTTCCATTACCGAAAATGGGCAGTATAAGACCTTCAAAGAGAAAGTGCCGCATAGCAGTTGTAAGGTAGTGGGAGTTATCATTACCCACGGTGCCCCGGATCAGAAAATACACCATAACCGGGTATATGTCGGCAGTGCCCAGGATACCTACATCAATCAGGCGTTGGTCTGCGGTTTGCGGGATGACCTGATCGGAAGCCAGCCGGTGGTGTACCGAATTGAAGTAAAGGAAGGTGAAAAGCTGTATTACGCCCAACCTAAGCGACTGGAAATGGCCGAACTTAAATTGAACGATCAGAAGGATAAATTCAAGGATCCTGTAACAGTTGAAATCAGAGATTTCTGGACGGATTTTAAGGAAGACTATTGGGTATGGGAAAGCAAGTATGCCGGATTGGGCATGGTAAAACTGGAAGTGCATCCCGCACCTGAGAATTATGGTGATGGTGGCATCAATGACGATGAAGAAGATGATTACTAAGCGATGATACTGGGAGAATTAACTCTATTTAGCCCCAGGGGCATTGAGATGAAAACCGAAGTGATAGAACCCACTTCCATTTTCCGTGATCATGACCGCTTGAAGCAGGACCGTTACCTGTTCAACTTTGATACCAACTGCAACTTCAATGAGATTGAACTGAATGAGCCGATCCCGAATCTGCCCATTCATCCCTTGGATATAGAAATCAGTGGAGATTATGTGACCGGTGCATTTAAAGATGCCGGGTATACCTCCGGGCCTTATCAAGTAAGGCTCTGGTTGATGATTGATGAAAATCCTGAAGTGCTTAAGAATGACTGAAGAATTAGCCATACGATACATTCCCCAAAGGGTGCAGGAAAGAGGCTTTCAAATCTATCGCTTGGTATTTCAGGATTTAAACCTGGAGCCCCAGCAGGAAATCAGGCTGGCTGCCTTTAACGAACTCTGGATTTTGCTGGAAGCCGAATCCGGTATCCGGATCAGCTCGGACTTTGGCGAGTACGATTACAACAACCCAAAGCTTTCGGAAAACATTCATGAGCATGCGGACAGAATTGAAATCCTGAACCAATCATCTGTGCCCAGAAAAGTAAAGTTTATCCAGGTTATCTTAAAATGAGTGATATGGAAGCTGATAGAATACGAAAACCCGGATCGGTGCGACTGACCGATGAGCAGTACGAAGAAATGGAAGCACTGGGACTAGAGAATGAGAGTGCTTATGTGAAGTACAAATTAAGCGGAGCACAGAAGCATCTGCAGGTGCTGAGAGATAGCCCTACCCAGAATGGGGAAGAAAAACCGGGTCATATAAAAACTACTGCTGAATCAGTAGAAGATAAGTCTGCTTACGCCAAATCACTGGAAGACAAGCTGACATTGCAGAAGCTCTCATTAGAAAATGAGCAGCTCAAACAAAAGCTGGAAGAAATTTCCAGAAGTAAAGAGGAATCCCTCAGTGGTATTCACAACCAGGTAGAGGGGTTATTAAAAGATGAATTGCTCAAGCGGGATTTTGATACTTTAAAAAAAGAAAATGCCGGTTTGCTCAAGGACATAGAAAAGTTGGAGAAGGAGCTGGAAAAGTCCGAAGAAGCCCTGGAAGAAAAATCTGGTGAAATTGAAGAACTGGTCAAAAAACTCAGCCTGGTAGAACTGGGCAAGGTGCTTTTGCCGGGTGCCATTAATGGGCTGGCCACCAAGTATCCTAAAGAAATGCAAGGACTGGCCAGCACTCTGGGAAGCCTGAGCGGGGAAGATGTGAAGCAATTGCTCCCTGCAGCAAGTCTGTCTGAAGAGCAGCAAAACCTACTCAACATCGCTGAGTATTTCCGCGAGCTTTTTGACGATGAGCAGTTTGAGCAAGTCGTGCAGATGGTCAGCCAGCTTGGTGAGCAGGTGAAGGAAGATGAAACGATGATCAGCAAGGTCATCTACTATCTCAATCAAATGAGCAAGATCAGAAAAGCTCAAAAGACCCCCAATCAAGAAAAGCAAAATGAGCAAGTATAATGGAAGAATACAACTTCAATATCAAACTGAAAGCTAAAAACCAGGTGGAAGCGGGTCAGGTCAAAAAAGCTTTTGAAACTATGGTATCCACCTTTCAAGCCGAGGGCATCATCAAAATGGAGAAGATTTTCAAATCGGATGCCTTTGTGCGCAATGTGGTGAAGATGAAACTAGGAATTAAAAAGTAATGGCAGTACCAGCTATAGCATATAAAGCCGGGCAACTCGCATGGCAGAACCGCCCCCGAATCAGCATCAGCAGCCAGGTGACCTCTACTATTTTAGCAGTGGGTGCCGCGGCTGGGGTGTTTCTGGGAGTGAGGGCTGTGGTAAAAAACTTTAAACAAGGCATTCGGGAAAATCAGGCCCTGACCGAAGGCAACCCGGCCGCTTTTGCCACTCAACTCAAAATGGCTTTTGAGAATGACAACTATTTCGGCTGGGGCACTGATGAAGAAGCTGTATTTGCCGTACTGGAGACCATACCCACTAGCTCGGTTATGAACAAAGTGCAGCGGGCGTACCGTGATCTCTACGGACGAAACCTGGCTGCAGACCTGAAAGAAGAACTCTCTTCTGAAGAGTTTGCTACTGCATTACAGATTATTAATTCAAAACCCTGATCATGATGACCAATACACGAAAACGCAATACAAAATCAGCATCAGTAAGACGAAAACAACCGGTACCCAAACAAAAGGCAGGTGTTCAACGAAAATACATCATCTATGGCCTGGGAGCCGGGGCAGTATTGGGCGGTGGTTATCTCTTGTATAATTATTTGCAAGACCGAGCGGTGATGCAACGTGGACAAGGACTTACAGTCAACAATATCATCCCAGCATTGCCTGCCTCAGTCCCCCGAACCACAAGCAGTAGTTCCTTTCCACTAAGAAGCGGATCAAGAGGCGAACTGGTGAAACAGCTTCAACAAGGTTTGCTCAGGTTGGGCGGTGAAGCAGCCGGTCATATCCGCAGCACGAGCATCCGTCCGGATGGCACTCCTGATGGAGTGTTTGGTGGTGGAACAGAAAAAGCACTACGGGCAGCAGGCTATTCCACGTCTGTTTCGGAAAGCACCTTTAGCAAAATTGTAAGGAGCAACCCTGCTGCTCAAAGTAGTGCCGGCAGCAGCAAAACAGTAGCTGACGAGCTGATCAAAGCAGCAAACAGTCAGAACCTTTTTGCTGCCCTCAATGCCTTAAAGCAAATGCAAAACACCAGCGATTACCTGGAGGTAAGAAGTCATTTTGATACTGCTCGGGTCGGTGGCGTAAGGGTAACCAGTCCGGTCAATGCGTTGCTTAGTGTGGCCTTCAAAAACAATGAACCGGCCAAAGTGAAGATCAGGGCCGAGTTTATCCGGATAGGCTTGAAACAATCACCCACTGGCACCTGGACATTGTCCGGTCTTGGGACGTTGGAAACCATGCAAGACCTGCAACGCTATTTAAAAAACAGCCGGGTACTCGATGTGGCTATTACCCATAAACCTACCATGCTGCGCAATGGGAAAGGCGACTATATGTTGCCAGCCATTCCCCCTAAAACGGTGGTAGGCTACCTGGCCAATAATCATAAGGGTATAGCCCAGATCATTACCGAAAATGGGGTAACGGTATATGCCCCTTCACAAAACTTAAAACTGATATAACAATGAACAAACTCAAACAATGGATGAAAACAAATGTGGTTCCTGTTATCAAGTGGTTATGGAACTACCTAAAAGTATGGAGAGAATTATCCTCCATCCTGGTAGCGCTCTTTCTCTGGGCCAATAGTGCTTGGTTTCTCAGAAAAATAGATCCAACTGCCGCGACTTATGATGCCGGGGTATTCCAAATCTACTTGTTCGCTATCATCGGGCTGTTCCTTTTGCACGGAATAGTACGCATACTCATGAAGCTGATCTGGCCGACATCAGATCATTATCTTGATTCACAATTTGCTCAGGACTTTAACACCATCACATCATGGCAAAAGCTAAAACTTTCTACGTTTATCTTCTTTGCTTTCTTGTTTGCTGCAGTGCTGCTGGCCAGAACCCTGTAGGGCCTTTTGATATCAACCCTCAGCAGCATGCAAGTACTGCTGAGCTAAAAAATCAAATGAGGCAAAGACTCCAGCAAGTCTATCTCAGCCAGGTAGGTGTCCGTGAGCAAGGCGGAGCAAACCGGGGCAAACAGGTGGAGCAATATTTAGCTTCCGTAGGTTTTGGTCCGGGATTCAGTTGGTGCGCAGCTTTTGTAAGCTGGTGTTACCAGCAGGTGGATGTGGAGCACCCGCAAAGTGCATGGGTGCCGAGCTATGCCAGCAGGCATCACCTGATTTATAAAAGGGGTGAATTTTTAAAGCAGACACCTAGAGTTGGGGATGTGTTCCTGATTTGGTATGAGCGCCTCAAGCGTCCGGCTCATATCGGTTTTGTAGATCAATGGCAGGATACATGGGTAATCACGGTGGAAGGAAACACCAATGATGATGGCTCAAGAGAAGGTGATGGTGTATATCGCAAGCGCAGAATCCAGCGACAAGTGTGGGCGGTAAGCGATTTTGTAGATCAGTAATGCTCAGCAAAACCAGAAACATATTGCGCAGCAAAGGCTATCGGCTCTTTGAAAAGCCCTACGAGCTCAATATCGTAGCCTACCGGAGCAAGTATGTCCGCAGCAACCGTTTTGACGATGAAATTCATGTGTTTTATAAGAACGAGCTGGGTCAATGGGTCTACCATGTGTTCCAGGCTACCACCGATCCAGGGCAATATTGGCTTGACAATCCTATGCATCCACAAGGCACAGCTTTTCTCAAGAAGGGACAATATGTGAATGCCTATGCCATAGGACTGCATCGTGGTATTTACGAGGCGGTGGTTCAGGTAGAAGATGTTACTGTTATTCGTGATTATGATCGTAAAGGTATTTTTAATTGGTTTGAAAGCGGTTCCCCTGACACTGGTAAGTTCGGGATCAATATCCACCGAGCCAGACAATCTGGATCAGTGAAGGTTATTGATAGTTTCTCCGCTGGATGCCTGGTCTTTGCCAACACCGAAGATTACGAATTCTTTATGAAGCTGGCCAAAATCCATCGCAGTATGCATGGTAACCGTTTCACACTGACCCTGATTGACTTTCGGGATGAGCGCAGAAGAACCCTGAGCCTTGCCGCCTGGACTTCCATGATTGCTTCATCGGTAGCCGTAGTAGCCAATTCTTTTATTAACTCCAGACGCTATGAAGTTATCTAAAAACACAAAGAAGGCGGGACTGGCTCTGATTGGCTCTATGGCTGGGTTCTTGATGGCTAAACAGTTGAAAATTGAAGACTATTACCCGTTCATTTTGCTGGGTGGATTCTTGGGTAATACCATTGGCGAAGAGCTGATCCCGGAGGAATGCTATCCGCAGAATACCCTGGGGTATATAGACCGTAATGGACAACTTAAACTCATTCAGCTATGAAACTTGATCTTAATAAATTGTATGTGGTATACAAACCAACCCCGCATTCCGAAAAAGCCGATGTGTTTGATGGCCGACCAGATTCTCTAGCAGGACTCTTTCGTCAGGTGCAGGGCGGATTGAAAATAGAACAAGTCCACACCATCTATACCACACCTGCAGAGGCGGAGAAAGAAGCAATCCGCTTGCTCAAAAAGCCCAAAAAGAAAAGGCGCAAGCTTACTACACCAATTAAAAAGGGGCAAAGATATGCCATTTTCGGCAGTGAGGTCAAAGCTAGCGATAAATACCGGGTACAATCCAAGCCCAAAGTCTACCGGACGAAAAAAGAAGCAGAAACTGCACTCAGGCAGATGCTCAAAAAAGGTTGGAAGCGGTCGGAACTCAAAATTTTGAAATACTGATGAAGAAAAAAGTAGTCACATCGGGAAACAAGCCAATAGATAAGAAAGTGCGCTATGCGGTGTTCAATCGCAATGATCGTCTGATTAGCAAAGGAATGTACACCGCTAGCGAGATTCAGCAGTACCTCAACCAGAAAGCGCAGGAAGGCAAAAACTACTACGCCATTGAACTACAAGGGCTCAGCCGGAAGCTTACGGCAAAGGAGTTGAAGCCTTTGGAAAATAAGCTTAAAAATGGAGAAGATAGTTTTCCTACCAAAGACCTGACTGATTTGAAATCCCTGCTTAAAATCCTGAAAACCAAAGCCGCCTGGGAAGGCATGATCAAAGCTTACCACTTTGATACCGCCCTTCGTGAAGAAATCCCTTTGAGTATCTGGAAGAAAATGGGAGGAGATACGTTGTAACATGGAGAAAGCTGCATCCCATACCAACCCTCAGTCATCCTCGGCCCGGATGATGCCCATAGCCCTCCAGGATGAAGAAGCGCCAAAAATCAAGGCCTACTACAAATACGAGCTGGCCGAAATGTACCACGTCTGCACCAAAACCTTCTCGGCCTGGATCCATATGTATTTTGAGGAATTGCAGCAGTTCGGTTATACCAAACACACCAAGCTCCTTCGCCCGGAGATTGTGAGGTTTTTGTTTGAGCGGTTAGGGGAGCCTTAGTTTACCTAAGAACTCACCCAGTGATGTGCTAAACCGCTGATCAATAAAAATGCTATTATATTCAAAATAAGACTGAGAACTATGATTTCCTACATCATGGAATGTTGCGATACCCGAAAGTGCTTCGGCTACGAAGCTACTCATCGTATTAGTTAGAAATCCATTCAATAAAAATTAGACAAGAGCACTAATATGCTCCTGCCAAAGTTAGATCTTCAATGGGTGCAGTAGGTGCGTCCCTCTTGACAGCACTGATTCCATTCTCCATACCTGATCGAGTCACATACATCTCACTACGACCAATGATTTCACCATTGATAGCCTTTAAGTTAAAATAGTATTGGCCATTGACAGATTGTCTTCGATCATACCTGCTATCATAGGGAGCATTGGATTTGACTGAAGCTATGCCATTCAGACACCCTTGTTTGGTTTTGTACCCCTCACCATTCAGGATAATCTCACCATTTTTTGCTCTTAACCGATAATAATATTCGCTGTTGGCCGAGCTTTTGAATACTTGAAATTTTGGATTTTGCATAATTTTTTGAATTTTAAAGTTAAGAATGCTCTCACCCTTATACCAAAATCATTATAAACGCTTTTTGGTATAGCTTTATGAGACCCTAGTGAACTGGCAGGAATACGAAGACGAAACCACAGAAGATATCATCGAGTATATCAAAATGAAAGAAGATGATGGCTTTGAAGAAGCTGCACAAGCTGCCTTCCATGTGTTCTGTTTTCGTTTTGGTGAGGATCTGGTAAGAAAATGTGAGGTCATATGTAAAAATAATGGCCTTGATAAGCATGTGGCGGCCATGATATCACAGAGAACTTTTCACCGTTTTTGGAAATATCCTAAATATAACCATGAAAAATCAAGGGCAGCTGATTATGATACAGGTGTTAAATTTTATCTCTACAGAATTGCCCAAAGAGAACTGCTTAATTGGCGAAATGAGCAAAATTCTCCTTATACCGGTGAAGAAGAAATTGTTTGTGAAATGCCTGAGCCTGATTACAATAACTATGCTGTTGAAAAAAGGGGAGTTCTTAAAAAGCGGTATGAGATTGTTAAGAAGGCGCTTGATAGACTTTCCGAAAAACACCGAATTATATACTTAACTTATGAAGCGCATTTCGTAGAAGGGCATAACCTGCCTGGGCACTTGTTAAAAAGACTACGAGAAGAGCTTAATCTAACACAGAGCTCCGTCAGGTTTTACAGACATCAGGCAAATGAAAAAATAAAGGAGTACATAGAGATATATGGCTAAGGATAAGAAACATATCACTACCGATAATATTAATGAATGGCTTGGTTCTCTTGGCTTCCTCTTTCCAAGGGATCATCGTGAATTAGGTCGGTTTGATAAGCTGTATAAAGAATATGACCATGAGTTATCAGGAGATATACTCGATCCCAAGAAAATAATGGCAGGAGATTTTGAGAATATCCAGGTAGATGGGAGTGTGGAAGATCAAGGGACGACTCAAAACTGGAGGATGGCCGCCAGGAATTTCGAGAACATTCCGGAACATATTTTGAAGAAAATGAAGCGCAATCAAGACAATGGAGATACCGATTCAGAAGAAGAAACAAATTGAGCAGTTTACTGAATTCATTGTACGTGATTATTCAAATGGATATGTTACCGATCTCGAAAGTATAGCCCTTACAGAGGATATTCCTTGTTATTATGATCACTATGAAAAGTTCTTTGATGGCATGTTGCTATTTGATGGATCCAAATTCCACATTCATTTAAATATTGATCGTGGCAATGCACCTCAATCGAAGAGGAGCCGATTTACCTGGGCACATGAGCTTGGTCATTATTTTTTGGATGAACATCGTGAGGGCTTAAGGTCAGGCAAGTTCAAACCACATCCTTCTTTTACGAACCTGGTAAGAAATAATTTGATAGAAATGGAAGCAGATTATTTTGCTTCCTGCCTTCTCATACCATCGTATAAAATTAGAGACGCATCTCCTGGCAAGGGATTTTCATTTGGAACAATTATTAATCTATCTGATACATTTCAAACAAGTATACTGGCTACTCTTATTCGTTTTGCAGAGGTGGGATTTCATGAAATTTTTGTGGTAATATCTAAAGATAATATCGTGAAGTGGTTTTTAAGAAGTTCAGACTTTCCCAAGTACCCCTTTCGATTCAAAGTAGGAAGCAAACTACCACCGACTACTGTTGCAGGCGAGTCTTTCACAAAGGAAGATGCCAAATATTCAGAAATTGAGACGGTATATGTGGAGGATTGGTTTTATGCAAAAAATGGAGACCGGGAATTGAACGAACAATGCCTTTATATGGATCAATACGGTTATGTTATCAGCCTAATTTGGTTTGATTGATTTAGTTAAGCTTATATATGTCTAAATAAATGAATAATGAATTTCGAGGATTTTGAACTTCTTGCTAAGAAGCATTTAGAAAAGCTATTAAGAAATGACTTAAGAGGCAAGGTCAAAATTGAGCATCGAAAAAAGCTTATTTCTGAAGCCGGTAACCGCTATGAGATTGATCTATCTTATGATTTTGAAATCGGCAATGCACACTACCTCACTTTAGTGGAATGCAAACAATGGAATTCTAACGTGACCCGAGAAAAAATCGGCCACTTTAAGTCGGTATTGGTGGAACTTAAGGCCCATAAAGGTATTGTGATTACCACAAAGGGATTTCAAAAAGGGGCCATTGAATTCGCTAAAACCAATGGGATTGGGTTATTCAAAATATCCAATGACGACCAATTTGAAATGATTTCTCATTTTGTAGGCAATATTGAAGCTCTAGAATCACATTTGTTGAAAGTTGAAGACTTCAGCCCAAAATCAAAGACTTATTGTAACGGATTATTTTATCCATCCGATATTTTCGATTTTATCGAGAGAAGGTATGGAAAAGAAATCGCTGCATTCCTAATATCTGAAAACGAATCTCCGAGTGCCTCAGTGGTAAGCAAGCTCAGCGAATTGGGCTACGATTGGAATGTTGAATATGAAATTATTGAGACTGCTGGCCTGCATGCGAAATTGAGTAATGAAACTTTGTCGAGGATACTCAATATGAAAATTATGATAACTGGCACTGGCATTTAGATTTTTAATGGACTATTTAAAGCTATTTTGAAGTTCTTATAAATAGTCTTGGCAAGTTCAATTTTTTCTAGACCTAGGATCGAAGCAATATTTTCTATGGTGCTTTGAATATACAATGGTGAGTTATCATTATTATTCAGTTTAATAAATGGTCCATCTGACTCTGTTAAAAGACGGATTATTGGGATGTGTTTTATTATTTTTTGTCCATTTTTAGATCGGCACATCGCACTATTTATAGAGAAATAGAAGCCACTGGATATAGCTCTATCAAGATTTTGTAAGCTTCCTGAATACCAATGCAAAATAACCTTACCGGGAAATTTTTCTCCAATTCTGTCTATTACCTCCGCTTCACTTCCCCGTGAATGTATCGTTAATATTTTATTCCCAGCCTCTTGAGCTAATTTTACTACCTCATCGAAAACTTTCAACTGGGCATCACGGGATGCCGATGAGCATTTTTTTATATTGTCTAATCCCACTTCACCTATATAACGAGTTTCATGAATCAAATGCTTAAAAAGTGACAATTCTCGTATTCGTTGTTCTGCAAGTTCGGGATGTAGACCTATAGCGGGTCGGACATATTTCTTATTTTCAGTAATCTTTTTGGTATAGTGAAAAACAGAAGGGGTATTGGTGACTGCAATCGTATAAATCTTCTGTTTTTCAATTTTTTCCAGAATACTTATCGGATCGTTAATCAAATCTAAATGGAAATGGGTGTCAATCAGGTTCATGATTGAGCATTTAGAAAGTTATCTACTTCTTTCATCCCCCGATCGTAAATCCCAATGTACTTGGATAAATCTATTTTTTTATTGGGAAGCGGTCCGGATCGAAGAACATGAAATGAAAGATTTGGCTTATTATTTTTCAGACGACTTAATGCCATCTGAAATGCCCGGTAATCGCGCCCTATATCGTCCGTGTAGGGAGGTTGAGTTTGATTGATCTTGAACACATAGTGATCATCTCTATCGAGATTTGCATGTTTTAATGCCGCACGTCTAATAATACAAGGCGTACAATAACCACAATGCTTTTCATCATTTTTGCGTGCAATATTGATATGGACAGCATTGGGATGAGCACATGATACTGTCTCGTTATAATATTTCTCTATTAGGGCTCGGTTTTTTGAATTTTTAATCATTTCACCTTTGGTCAAAAACTGGTAAGGATTAATTATTTCATTTCCTACTCCAATAGTTTTCAATACTTTACCCAGGGTATTTAAGAAATGCGGATGTGTGGTGCGTGTGCTTGAACTACCTATCCTTGAGGATGTTAGTGGGATATTTAATGAAATTAAGCCGTTTTCAGGTATATAAAGCGGGATTTCATTACCATAAGCACTAGCTACTGCAATGCCCAATCCTATGAATAATATTGATCTTGCCCGAGAACTAGACTCTTTTCCGTATTTATTGTGTTTCTGAACCGGTTGGGCATTAAAAAGAAATTCTTCAATATGTTTATCAGAATACTCTTTTCTTAATGTTTGAATTAAGCTCTCTTGAGCTGAATTTTCATAACCTTGCGATTTATGATGCCCTACCACAGCTATGTCATTTCCCTCCGCCAAAAGATCTGTTACTCCAATAAATGAATCTAGACCGCCCGAAAGCAGTGATACTTTTGATACTGTTTTTACAACATGCGCATTGTCATTTTTTTCCTTAGCAGATCGCTTTCTCAGAAATATTTCCCAATAATCGCCAGTTAAAAAATTTAGTGCATTTTGCAAGTCTTCTAATGCTGTCTGCCATTTTTCATGATCCACTACTGGTAGATACAATTTGAAATATCGGCTCCAGTTGTCAAATCCATAAGTATCACGAGAAACTAGTTGATCCGCAGTGTATACTGATACTGCTGCATTCAGTAATTCCAATGCTTCATCCGATGGAGTTAGTTTTTTTTGCTCAAAAATCCGGTAGATATTTTCTGAGAGGGTTTTATCCGATTGATGGGCATCTTCGGCCGGAATGAAAATATTCTTCTCATGAGTCGATTCTGATACCGTAAACTTGTCTTCCGCACCGTCCCGGAATATTATATTGAATGCAATCATGATTCTAGGGTTTGATAAGCCTCATAAAATATATTTTCTATTAACTCCTTACCACTGCCTTCAGCAAAATCCATATTCAGGACATCTTGGTCTTCAAAATCATAGTCCACAGCCGCTTTAATATGCTCCTTCATCTCAGTCTCTTTTCTTGTAGCTTCTCCAGGGGTTAGACTATGCTTTTCAATGCATAAGCTCAACTCCTGTAACCACCGTTCGTAGATATAAGCTTTGACACTATCTAAGATGGCTTCTCGAATATCAGTTGCATTTAAAGCGTCTAATTTGCTTAGGTTATCATCAGCCAATTCATATTTATCATAAAGCATGTTAAGTGCATCGACGATAGCCTGCCGAGCATCGGCCTCTTCATTTGATGTACCTGTTGGAGCTATGGCATCAACTATTCCGGCAAACACGACACTGGCGGACTCACCAATTAAATCACCTAATCCTAGGTTCCTTAATGTCTGGTTAATACCGTCCCTGGCAACATTTCCAAGAAACCCACCAAATGCGGACACAGCTCTTTTCCCACTAGAGGAAGAGCGTGTTGCTTTTTTCGCACCCCCTAATGACCTCACATAAGATTTTGATGCATTTCTCACAGAGGAACCCGAACCTCCATTAACATAGCGGGATAACGAGTTTTTTGCACCCGCATAATTGCCGGAAAGTTTATCTTCCTCTGTAGTTTCAGAAGAATTTGTTTCATTTGATTTATCCTTTTCTTCTTCATTATCGGTTTGAATGTTATCTACTGAATCTTCGTCCGCCCAAGGAGGTAGCAGAGAAGGCCTTCCTTTTGGCCCACCGAATGAACTTGAGGTTCCCATGCTATTTGCTTTGTTTTATTCTACTCTTGGCAATCTTTGCCAAATCGCTATTTTCTTCATTTTCAGCCCATGCCTTAATTATTACCGCCCCATCTTGTTGATAATCTGTATTTTTTACAATGCTCAATAGCATTGTCACAATAGAACTCGGAATTATTTTTACTGGAAGGGGTTTTAAAAACGTGAGTAGTTGAGACAGTAGTTCTCCCCGTTCTTTTGTCCAGGAAAAAATTAGTTTAAAGTTGTTGATTGATCCATCGCTATCACTCTCTTGTAATAATTTTGTCTTTAGTTCCTCAAATATTGATGATGCATCAGAAGGGCTTAACGTAGATGCTTCTTGAAGAGCAGCCTTTTCAAATGCTTCACTTCCCGAGGTTAGCTTATGAAATATATCGAGCGCCTGAGAGCTCATTTGTTGCTTAATATTGGTTCCTGAATTCAGCCTGTCGCGAGAAAAATAAAAGTATGAGCTAAGGTCTACACCAGATAAATAAGGTTTTGCCTTTATCCAACTTTGTATCCAATCATCTTTAATCCAGATATCGATTTCGGCATTTGTTTTTGAAACATCATTTTCATTTTTTTCTTTTTGCCCATCGGCAACCAACTTTTTCTCCAACATCTGAATTTCTTTCGGCTTTCCTGATTGTTCTGCTTGAAATTGATGGAGTCGTATGAAAGTTTCTTTTTTGAAGTATTCAAGCAGCATCAATTTGGCCAATATCCGCATTTCCAGAGTGATATTCTTTGACTTAGCCATACCAATTCTCATCATGAGCATATTCATAAATCTTTTGGATTGCCTGGGATTTCCATCTAATCCTACCGTCAAAACTGATTTAATTTGTTGAGTAATAAGCAAAGCTTTTTGTAACTCGTCAGGGATGTCGCCCATGATTTCCTGAGCTTGTTGATAATCGAATTTTCTACCCAACGAATTATTTGATGAAGTATTAATGACTTCTTCTCTTACTGCAAGAAAGTCTTCTTCACTCTTCGAATAAAGTTTGACAAACAAGAGATTGATATAAGTTTCTAATTCAGACTCATTGAGACGTGGCAGTCGGATGGGAAATTGAATTAATTTTTCTAAATAGGCACTAGCTACTTCTAATCCTCTACCTGGAACTTCAGGGAACCTTCTTCGTACTGCATATTCTATAATTTTTTCATCTGCACAGATGACAAAAGCTGAATTGGGTACGTACAAAAAGAGTTTGATCGCTTCCAAGGTATCTATCACGGTATCTGTATTGCATCTGTCTAGATCATCAATAAAGATTACCAATTTGTCAACCTCAAGCTTCTTCAAAAGACAGGCAAAATCCTGAATAAACTTTCTAATACTCATTCTCAAGGATTTCTGCTTATCTTCCTTAGGCTCCTTTTTTTCTTTGATATAATCATCCGGATTCACCTGTTTGGCTAAGTTGATAAGATCGTCCATTCCGGTAATTGCCAGGCCAGCAGGCCCCGCAGTGGCAAA
>NZ_SMLW01000101.1 GCF_009711405.1 Fulvivirga kasyanovii
TTTTCATCTGTTTTAGATGTTGGCATAGTTATTCCACTGATCACCAAAATAATACGAAAATTCATCTATCATGGAAAAGTCTATACTCCTGGATACCATATATGAGTGTGTTGAGGCATGCGAAAACCTGGCTACAGCCTGTACACATTCCCCAGATAAAAAGATAGGGAACAATTGTCTCAGTGAGGCAATAGATTGTGCTGATGCTGGCATGATCCTTATCATCAGGCTTAATGAAGAACCTCATAGCCTTCACCGAAACCTTTTTAAGCAGTTTGTGTCTTATTGCAAGGAATGTATCAATGCATGCGAGAAACATCACATAAACCAGGCCCTGAGGGCAGCGATTACGTGTAAAAAAGCCATACAGTTTTGCTCTCTTTATGTTACGGAGCATGTACATGTGGATGAGTATCAGTTTGCCACACCATCACAGTCTCGAAAAAACTTTACTCAGCGCTGGAAACCGGTTGCTACGGAATAATCAAAGGAAAGGGTCAGGAAAATATATAACCCAGTTTATCCGCAAACTTTTTCTTTGTACTGTGATGACACCCGGAAAGCGGTAAATGCAGCGTACTATTTAATTGTCGTTACGGGAATTGAAAGTAGCATCTATTTGGGTGATATAACAGGCGAAAAGACTTGGTATAATGGGAGCCACTAAAGAATTTTGTGTATTTGGC
>NZ_SMLW01000397.1 GCF_009711405.1 Fulvivirga kasyanovii
ATTAACCAGTATAATAATTTTTACTAGTTAATAAATTTGTTAAATTTAACCATCAAAACAATTTTAACAGGTTAATTATGCTCAACCCCGGAGATTATAAAGGAAATTATAAATTGATTGGAGGCCTGATATGCTTTGATTTTACCAACACCGTAAGCTGGCGAGAAACAGAGCACCCTCACGAATGGTTTGATTCTTTCGACAATTTCACCAAATGGACTGAGATCACTGATATTTTAGAAAAAGAACAAGCCAAAGAGTTACTTAAAACATTGCAAGGGTCGAGGGAAGAAGGAGAAAGACATTTGAACAAAATGATAGAAACACGGGAGTTTTTATTTAACCTCTTCAACCACCTGGTTCAGGAAGGCTCCGTACGGCCAGATGACCTTCAAAGGCTAGGCGTGTTGGGTCAATCCGCTTACAACCATCAGATGCTTGCACCTTCAGGCTCCTCATATCAATGGACATGGAGAAACGATATTTCACCTCTGGATAAAATACACTATGCAGTGATTGGGGCTGCTTTAGAGGTTATTACCCGGCATGACTTAAGCAGAATAAAAAAATGCCCCTCCTGCCAATGGCTCTATATGGACGTGAGCAAAAACAAAAGCAGAAGGTGGTGTACCATGGAAGATTGTGGCAACAGGCATAAAGTAAATGCCTTTAACCAAAACAAAAAGAGACAGTCAAAAAAAGCTAAATGAAAGCCCTAAAATCAATCATCATCAGGTCAGGCAGTACTGCAGGTTCTGGTATTAGCGACCGGATTCCACCACAGTTATATTTTGTGGCCTCTGCTATTTTCCATTACCTGGGGCCTTCCTTTGCCGTGATGCTTTTTGCCAGGGTATCAGTCGACGGTGTAGCCTGGCTGAGGATTGTGTCTGCAGCACTTGTATTTGTGATATGGAGAAAGCCCTGGAGGGTATTCAGAAAAAATAATGTCCACGTACAACGCTTGATCATTGCTCTTGGCGCCACATTTGCCCTAATGAACTACTCATTCTACTATGCCATAGATAAACTTCCCCTGGGCACAGTAGCGGCAATTGAATTTCTCGGCCCGGTGCTTCTTGCCCTGATTGGGACTAAAACGATTCGAAACCTTTTGGCACTCATACTCACAGTTACCGGGGTGTGGTTTTTAACAGAAGTTCGCATGCAAGGCGAACCAGAAGGTTTTATTTGGGCATTTGCCAGTGCTATATGCTTTACTGTTTATATCATAATAGCTCATCGCCTGGCCATGGCCGATGCTGTAACCAAACCTGTTGACCGGCTGGGGGCGGCCATGCTGGTCGCGGCAGTGATCATTACTCCCCTGGGTATCAAAGGCGCAGTGCCGGCATTCACTGATCCTGTTGCCCTACTGGCCGGGATTGGCGTAGGACTATCCTCCTCGGTGATCCCCTATGCTCTGGACCAATTAGCCATGAAACGATTATCCAGAGCTACGTATTCCCTCTTTGTAGCCCTGCTTCCGGCTACTGCCGTAATTATCGGCATAGTGGTTCTAGGCCAGATTCCCACCTGGATTGAGGCTGTTGCTGTAATGGTGATTATTGGCGGGGTGCTCATTGTTCAGGACAAAAGAAACAAGTGAGTAATTTCACCTCCGGCAGGCCATAGGCCATGCCAGAGATATAAGAATGTAATTCACTAATCCAAATACCGCCCCAGCGAGTCTTGCAGTATTTTTTGTGCATCCTCCGTCAGGTTTTGATAACTGTAAAACCCGTACAAGGTATCAAATGGTATGTTTTCAAACAGTTCTTTGATCCTTTTCACTTCGTGCAAGGGCAATGGTATACGATTGGGGTAACTATACATGACAGATAAGTGCTTCATGCTGGGAGAAAGATAAAAGGTATCTCCACAAAAGATGGTTCCTTCCCGGGATAAAGATGATACATGAAGGATGCTACTTCCCGGAAAGTGCCCTCCTACATTGATGATCCTGATGCCTCCCCACAGACCTTCTTCCTCTCCTTTCCACAAGCAAATATGCGGTCCATAGTTGACAATCCATTGCCGGTCGCTTTCGTGTATGTAAACAGGACAATCAAAGGCGGCTGCCCAGTCATTCATATTGCTATAGTAATGTGGGTGAGAAAAAGCTATGGCACTCAACCCTCCCTTTGACCGGATGAATTCAAGAGTTGGCTCATTCAGCAGAGGGATACAGTCCCATAGTACATTGCCCTGATCTGAAAGTACCAGCAAAGCCCGCTGACCAATCGCAAACTGCGGTATTATTTCAAGTTCATATATCCGCTCGCTAAGCTTCAATATCCTAACACTGTGATTCTTATTCAGGTCATCAGGTGTTGTCCACCGCTGCCCTCCTACAGGTATATATTGCCGGTCGTCTTTACAAATTGTACAGATGCCATCAGCCGGTATCTCTGTATAATGCGTACCGCAGGTAGAGCATATTTTGTTGTGTTGCATATAGTTAAGTCTCTTTAATTAATATTTCAAACCTTACAGCACTTTGAGCCTTGTCTGAGTTAGTTGACCGGTCAAGTGTCGCTACCTTCAAAGCATTTTCCCTGATCATTGTTAAAGCTCCGTCAATCTCCCGGAGGTGTGTCCTGAAGCTTACTATGGCACAGCGCAGCCATAACTTCCCGCCTATTGTTGTCGACGAAAAGAAAACTCTGCCATCTTTATGTAGTTCTTTAACAAGTTGCTCGTTCAATGTATTGCCATTATTCTCAGGTATCCTGAAAATTGCCACGGTTAGCTCCGGAGATGCCCCGGTTTCAAAACCCATAGTGCCTATTTCTTCATAAAAATACCTGCAAAGTAAAAGCTTCTCCTCCAGGGCGGCTTTAAAAGGAGCCAAACCATGCAAATGCAGCGGTAACCACATTCTTAATCCCCGGAAATGCCTGCTTAGCTCCGGGCCGGCATCGGCAGGATCAATGTCATCCAGGCCATAAGCATCTTTCATATAAGCTGCCGTATGAGCGTTGGAAGTCAAAAGTGCCTCACGATCCCTTATAAGTACTACACCTGAACCATAGGGAACAAATAAAGTTTTATGCGGATCCATCACTACAGAATGAGAGCGCTCAATCCCCTTGAACTTGTTTTTCATATCACCTACAAGAATGAAAAAGC
The DNA here is from genome assembly GCF_009711405.1 of Fulvivirga kasyanovii. Lineage (GTDB taxonomy): Bacteria > Bacteroidota > Bacteroidia > Cytophagales > Cyclobacteriaceae > Fulvivirga > Fulvivirga kasyanovii. The sequence continues at coordinate 3,133 of NZ_SMLW01000397.1, forward strand.
CTCCGTAAGCCGCGTCAACGTGAAACCACATGTCATTTGCTTCAGCAATGTTGGCCACCTCATCCAGCGGATCAACAGCTCCGGTATCGGTTGTGCCTGCGGTAGCTATCACCAGAAAGGGGTTCAGGCCGTGCTCCACATCATGTTGTACCTGTTCTTTTAATGCACAGACATCCATTTGATAATTTTCATTTAATGGAACAGCCCTGAGTACTGCTTCATGAAGCCCTGTAGTATTCAGGGCTTTGTGAATGCAATGGTGCACCTGTTCGGTAAAATAGATGACCGACTTTTTCACATTGTCCGAATTAACCTGATGGAAATCCCGGGCGGCTTTGATAGCTACAAGGTTGGCAATAGAGCCCCCGGAAGTCAGGTTGCCATGAGCAGCCTCAGGATAACCGATAATAGAAGCCATCCACCGGATCATTTGGTTTTCTATTTCCACCGCTCCCGGACTGGAATAAGCAATACCGGCATAACGGTTAGTGGAAGCAGCAAGCATATCCGCCACTGCACTCGTCCAGAGTCCGCCTCCGGGTATATAGCCCATGTGATTTCCCGAGGCCGAATTGATGCCCATTTTATCCACTTCGTATTTTAAAATACCCATCAACTCATCAAAAGGCTTCCCTTCTTCGCTGATCTCTACGGACTTCAGCCGGTTCACTTCGCCGGTCTGATAACCGGGCATTTGCGGCAGGTTTTCCAGAAACTGATGCACATACGCGTCAGCTTCTTTGGATATGGACTGTCGCTGTCCGGAATCCGGCTCCAGATTCCGGGCCATTTTTTCAAGTTCTTCTATTCTGGTCATGATATTTGGGATTAGATATTATTATTCAGCCATCATATGCATGGAAATGGCGAGTCTGTTCCAGCTGTTCGTCACTGTTGCTGCGAATATCAGTTGTGCCACAACCGTTTCGCCAAAATGGCCTAGTGCTGTCTGGAAAGTTTCATCAGATACTCCCCCATCTGATATTTGTGTAACCTCCTCGGCCAGTTTAAGTGCAGCCCGCTCTGCCTCGCTAAAGAAAGGCGTTTCCCACCAGGCGCTTACTGCAAACAGACGCTGTTCTGTTTCCCCTATCTTTCTGGCATCCATTGCATGGAGGTTAACACAATAACCGCAGCCATTGATCTGGGAAGCCCTTAGCTTGACCAGGTGGACCAGTTTCGTATCCAAACCGAAGGCTGAAAGCTGCTTTTCGGCTTCGTTCATAGCCTTGTAAATGCGGGGTTCAGCTTTGTCAAGATCCATTCTCTCTTTCATAATTTGCTTAGTTTATTGATTTTATAGATTTATAATGCATGTATTCGTCGATACTCCATGTGTATGTAGCACAACCGGCCAGTAAAAATGCTGCCGCTGAATCCACAAAAACGCTGTAGTCCAGCGGATCCTTTATGCCAAAAGAGGATGCCATTGCCAACGCAAACATCAGGGTAAGTATGCCGGCAGCAGATGCGGCAACTCTGGTTTTATAACCAACAAGGAGCAATAGGGCAATAGATATCTCCATACAGGTAGCCGCAATGGCCAGTAGGGGGACCAAACCTTCCGGGGCAAAGGAGTTAACCTGGGCGGTATATTTTAAAAACCCCTGCCAACCGGAGGATGCCACTCCCCATAGCCCCAACCGCGATGCAACGGCAGACAGAAAAGTGGCCGTCAGGGCCAGCCGCAGCAGTATTGATGCTATGGATAATTGATTCTTCATAGTATTAATTTTTAGCAAAACTATATCTTTACTGGATTAGGCAAATAATCCAGTTTTAACAAATCAACTAATCCAGAAATGAAACTTATCCAGGAGCTGATCCAAATAGACCCGCATTCTGATTTGCCGGTTTATATTCAAATTACTAATGGCTTTATCCGTGCCATCAGAAACGGCCAGCTTAGAAAAGGGCTGAAATTGCCTGGATCACGTGAGGTAGCAGGCCTGCTCGGAGTTAACCGAATGACAATGGTGGCTGCCTACGATGAGCTACAGGCTCAGGGTTGGATAGAAATGGTCGCCAGGAAAGGCACCTTTGTCAAAAATATCCTTCCGGTGATGTCGCCGGGAAAAATAGTAAGCGAACAGGAGGTTTTCACTCTTCCCGATGATAGCGCTTTTCCTTTTAACAGCGAGAGGATCGTGCCCTACCCTCTTTCTGATTTTCCCGACACAGGGAAGTTGGTTTTCAATGATGGCTTTCCCGATCCGCGCCTGGTACCTGCGGAAGCCCTCATAAAGGCTATGAGGAGCCTCAGCAGACTTGGATCTTATAAAAAATACCTCATGTATGGAGGCACCCAGGGCACACCCGCCTTAAGGAAAATACTGGCTGATTACCTTCGTGACTCCCGTGGCTTACCGATTACCCCTGACAACATTCTCATTACCAGGGGCGCCCAAATGGGTATATACCTTACCTCAAATGTGCTCATTGAGCCTGGAGATCAGGTTATTGTAGGTGAGCCCAACTATTTCGGGGCCAATCTTACCTTTCAGCAACTGGGAGCGGATATTAACCGCGTACCGGTAGATGAAGAGGGGCTGGATATTGACGCCATTGAACAGTTATGCAAAATAAAAAAGATAAGGCTGGTCTATGTAATCCCTCACCATCACAACCCAACCACGGTAACCCTTACACCTGAGAGAAGGGTGCGTCTGCTTGAGCTTTCTTTCAAGTACCGGTTTGCCATTATAGAAGATGACTACGACTATGACTTTCACTACGCCAGCAAACCCATGATGCCTATGGCTAGTTTGGACAGGCACGGCAACGTTATATACATTGGCACACTCACCAAAACCCTTGCTCCAGCTATCCGGTTTGGTTTTGTGGTTGCCCCAAAGCACTTTATACAGACCACCACACGCCTCAGAAAAACCGTAGACACGCAGGGTGATGCCCTTATGGAAAATGCACTGGCGGAGCTATATAAGGATGGTACGATTTCCCGGCACATCAAGAAATCTGTAAAGCTTTATAAAGAGCGGCGCGACCACTTCTGCAAACTGTTGGAGTCAGAAATTGGAAAACACATTTCATTTAAAATCCCCGATGGCGGTATGTCAGTCTGGGTCAGGTTTCTACATGCGGACGTTAAACAAATTGCCGAAAAAGCCTTTAAAAAGGGAGTCGTGATGAATAATGGAAGCGATTACGACACCCCGGAAAGATCATTTAACAGCGCCAGGCTTGGTTTTGCCTCGCTCAATTTTGAAGAACAAAAGCAAGCTGTCTCCATTCTGAAGCAATGCCTTGAACAGTAAAACCCGCTGTCGGTTTTATTCTATTTATGCACAATGCAACCTGATACATTTGGTGCTATGAAACAGCATCTAACAAAAATCAGTGTCGCGCTTTTCTTTACGATAACGATTGCCGGCAGCTCAATGGCCCAGTCACCTCAACCGGCAACCGCAAAAGACCAGGCACTTCGGGTATTAAAGCCAGGTGCAACTTCTGCCATCGCGTACAAAACCCGGGTAAGGTTTTCAATACGCACAATATGGAAGAATACCAGGCAAAAATATATCAACAAGTATTCATATTCCGGCGAATGCCAAAAGGTAAGACCGAGTTAACTGAAGCTGAGCGACAAGCATTGCTGAGCTGGGTTAAGCTCAAGTAATTTAATCTCTTTCAAAAATCAAATCTCTTAGTATATGTTTAAAATATTGATCATCACTTCCGTACTACTGCTGGGTTTAATTGCAGGGCTTTTTTATTCATATTCATGCTCCGTAAACCCGGGGCTTGGACGATTATCCGATTCAGAGTACCTGAGGGCCATGCAGTCCATCAATAAGGCAATCTTAAACCCCTGGTTCTTTGTGATCTTCATGGGCACCTTGCTGCTCTTACCTCTGTGCGCCTGGCTGGCTTATGAAAAATATGGCACCGATCAGACATTCTATCTGCTGTTAGCTGCTGCGGGCATTTATGCTTTTGGCGTATTCGGTGTAACAGGTTTAGGAAATGTGCCCCTTAATGAAGCTCTGGCTAAGCTTAATATTGAAGGCTCAACGCTCGAAGAAATCCGCCTTCAAAGAAATGTTTTTGAAGTTCCCTGGAACAGACTGAACCTTATTCGCACATGCGCCAACCTGCTTTCACTGTTATTGGCTCTTGTAGCTGTGGTCAAAAATTAGCAAATGATAAAACTGCCGGATTCACCCCTGACAACAGCCGTTATCACACCCCAGATGATAGTCAAAAGGTTATCAACTTTGTATTGTAACAAAACCACCACAACCATGAAACGAATATTAACAACACTCATCCTGCTGATAGCCATGACGACAGCTTCTATTTCCCAAACCTCCCTGAAGCCAGCCAAAAAAGGGTATGCTCCGGTTAACGGTTTAAAAATGTACTATGAAATATATGGAAAAGGAGAGCCTATACTATTGCTGCACGGTGCGTATATGAACATCAATTTGAACTGGGCTCCGATGATCCCTGAACTTGCCAAATCAAGGCAGGTGATAGCCGTTGAAATGCAGGGCCATGGCCATACCGCAGATATTGACCGTCCATTTGACTACAAGTCATTCGCCAGTGATGTGGCAGGCCTGCTAAAGCACCTTGACATTAAACGTACCGATGTGATTGGCTATAGCTTCGGAGGCACCATAGCACTCCAATTTGGAATTGATCACCCTGACCTTGTCAATAAAATGGTCATCATCTCGACCGCCTACAAGAGCAGTGGCTGGGCTGAGGAAGCTCAAAAGGCTTTCACTTCTATGCAGCCTGACTTTCTGGACAATACTCCCCTCAAAACCACCTACGACACTATTGCCCCTGATCCGGGTCATTGGAGGGAATTTGTAACCAAATTCATAGATTTTGACCAGAAAAGCTACGACCTGGGCAGTGAGAATATCAAAAACATCAGCGCTCCTATCCTGTTCATCATGGGAGATAATGATGGTGTGGACCTCAGCCACGTAACCAAAATGTACAAACTCTGTGGCGGTGGAGTATTTGCTGATTTTGTAGGCGTACCCCAATCGCAATTAGCTATAATACCCGGAAAAGGCCATGTATCGCTGATGATGGATACCGCAAACATACTATCATATGTGAACCCCTTCCTGACAGGTAACGGCACGACTCAATACTGAATAAAGCTTAATCTATTTTATTTCTCCTAAACATATAATATCATGAATAACAAAGAAGTAGTTAAAAAAGTAGTCGAGGCTTTTCTTTCATCTGATATTGAAACAGCGCTCACTTATATGACAGACGATGTGAAAATGGGCTGGCCGGGGTTCTTCGACCTTAAGCCGGGAAAAGAAGAGGTAAGAAACTTCTTCAAAACCGTGCCTGAAATGACCTCAAGCGGCATCGGAGACATCATAGAAGATGGCAACAAAGTAGCTGCTACC
>NZ_SMLW01000366.1 GCF_009711405.1 Fulvivirga kasyanovii
TTTTTTGATAGGAAGTGGTTGAACCAGTCAAATCTTTAAGGGCAATATTTATCAGTAAAAAGTAAGGACGTTTGTTAATCGATGTCGTATAGAAATCGAGTTCTGCAAGGGTGGGTTAGTCTCTGTCTCGAGCCCTTAACTGAGATCAGTACATCTGAATAGCTGCAATTTAGCTCTATCTGCTATAATACTTTCAGGAAAAGAAAAGACACCCCATATAGCCAGGGTGTCTTCTAAAAATGATGCGTTTGAATATTCCTACACCGCCCAGGCTCCGTCGCCTGCCTTGTAGTCAATACAGGGGTCATAGCGCCCCGGTGTTTCCACATAGCGTCTTGCTTGTGTGCAGCCAATTTCAGAGCTAAAGTAGCCCAATAAGGTCAATTCCTTAATTATTCTAAAGTAATGCGGGTCAGCTTCGGGATTGCCCTTACCCTGCAGAGCAACTTCAACCTGAGCTTTGTCCAGGTCGTTCAGAAAAGCTATGCGCTCTTCTGGCTTGGCTTCCGCGAAGTCATGGCCATACTGTTTGTTAAACGATTCTTTAAATGAAGTCAGGCCCTGTGTAACAATAGTTTGGTGTTTAGGTTCGTAGCAGTCCAGTACCATCATGGCCATAAAGCTGCCAATACCTGCTGCCTTTGCTCCGGGTGTATCAGTGGTGGGTATTATGGTTTCACCAATTTCATCCAGCAGGGCCACGTCACTTTCCATGAACAGTGCATTGACACGCTCATCTTTTTCAACAGAACATCCTGATAAAAAAGTGTTGGCACCGATCACCGTGCCTCCCATAATTACGGATACTGCTTTTAATGCTTCTCTTCGGTTCATAGGATCAGATGTTTTGTTTTTTCAATTCATTTACGGCGAAATCACACGCCCTGGCAGTTAAAGCCATATAGGTCAGTGATGGGTTTTGGCAAGCCGCAGAGGTCATACTGGCCCCATCCGTTACAAATACGTTTTTGGCATCCCATACCTGATTATTCCCATTTAAGACTGAAGTTTTCGGATCTCTGCCCATCCGTGCAGTGCCCATTTCATGAATCCCCTGGCCAATGATATAACCAGAATCCCATGAATGTACGTTTTTCACTCCGGCAGCTTCCAGCATTTCTGCGCCGTCATTCATCATGTCCTGCCTCATTTTATACTCATTTTCTTTTAATTCCGCATCAGTTACCAACGCTGGGAGCCCCCATTTGTCTTTTACCTCCTTAGACAGATAGATTTTGTTTTCATGGTACGGGAGGATCTCTCCAAAGCCTGTAATACCAATAGTCCATTGCCCGGGTTCTGATAAAGCTTCTTTTAACTCTGCTCCAATGCCTAATTCGGCCACTTTGTTGCTCCAGCGTTCGCGGCTGGCACCTCCCTGATAACCAAAGCCTCTCAAGTAATCACGTTTGTCACCAAACAGGTTTCTGAAACGTGGAATATACACGCCATTTGGACGGCGACCATAATAATACTTGTCTTCATAACCATCCATAATGCCCGAAGCCCCGGCCCTGAAATGGTGGTCCATGACGTTGTGGCCAAGCTCTCCGGAGCTGCTACCCAGGCCTTCCGGCCAAATGTCAGTGGCTGAGTTCATGAGCACCCAGGTGGAGTTAAAAGCAGAAGCACATAAAAATATTATTTTGGCATTATACTCATAGGTCTGGTTAGTTTCCGCGTCCAGCACCTCAACTCCTGTGGCTTTTTTCTTATCCTTATCATACAATACCCGTGTTACGATGGAGAAAGGCCTGAGGGTTAGGTTTCCGGTCTGCATGGCTGCAGGCAGGGTGGAGGACTGGGTGCTGAAATATGCACCGAAAGGACAACCCAGCCAGCATTTATTCCTGTACTGGCATTGTGCCCTGCCTGTTTTTGGTGCTGTTAGGTTGGCAGACCTGCCCATGATCATGGTGCGGGCGTCTTTATAATGGTCTTTTATTCTTTTAGCTACTTCTTTCTCCACACAATTCATCTCCATAGCTGGGAGAAAGTGTCCGTCCGGGAGTTGTGGCAGCCCTTCCATTGACCCGTTTACTCCTATGAATTTTTCTACATGGTCATACCAGGGAGCAAGGTCTTTATACCGGATAGGCCAATCTACCGCTATGCCTTCTTTGGCATTGGCTTCAAAGTCAATGTCACTTAGCCTGTAGCTTTGGCGTCCCCAGGTGAGAGACCGGCCACCTACCTGATATCCTCTGAACCAGTTAAAAGGTTTCTCTTCCACATAAGGGCACTCAGCCTCATGTGCCCAAAAGTCCAGGTTCAGCTCATTCAGTACATAGTCACGCTTCAGTACCGGGTGCGCCTTGATCATTTCCTGGGTGTCCATGCCACGGTGAGGCACTTCCCAGGGAGCAGTGGTGGCACTTTTGTAGTCTTTAACATGTTCTACATTTTTTCCGCGCTCCAGTAGCAGCACTTTTAAGCCCTTTTCGGTTAGCTCTTTTGCTGCCCAGCCGCCGCTTATGCCCGACCCCACTACTATTGCATCATAATTCTGATCTGCCATGAATTCTGTTTGTTTTAAATATCACATAAATGTATGGCTTCCCGGAGCGAAGCCTGTTTGTCATCTTTCGCAGGTTTAAATTCCTGGGCCACATAGCCCTTAAAACCTGTTTCAAGTATGGCCTTCATAATGGCCGGGTAGTTTAGCTCTTGCGAATGGTCTATTTCATGCCTGCCAGGAACACCGGCAGTATGATAATGGCCAATATACAGATGGTTATCATTAATGGTATGAATGATGTCCCCTTCACTGACCTGCATATGGTATATATCATACAAAAGCTTAAAGTTTTCACTATCCAGTCTTTTGCATAGTTCCACACCCCAGATGGTATTGTCACACATCTGATCAGGGTGGTCAACTTTGCTGTTTAAGAGTTCCATATGAATAACCACGCCGGACTTTTCTGCCAAAGGCAAGATCTTTTTCAAGCCCTCAACACAATTGTTCAACCCTGTCTCATCATCCATGCCGTCACGGTTTCCACTAAAGCAGATCAGGTTTCTATATCCATTTTGAGACACCATTGGAATTACCTCCGTATAGTTTTTTATTAGCTGCTGGTGGTAAGCTTTGTTGTTCCAGCCTTTTTCCAAACCCATTTCCGCTCCATTGCACATTGAAGAGTGGACTCCATGTTTTTGTAATGTGTCCCAGTCTGCAGGGCCTGCAAGGTCAATGGCATTAAAGCCTATTTCCTTTACCAGCAGGCACAAATCGTCCAGCGAAAGCTGGCTGAAAGTCCATCGGCAAACAGAGTGGTTGATGTTGTTTTTGAGCGTTTCGCTTTTATTGGCATAAGCTATTTTGGGCCAGAGGGGAGTAGAAGCTATAGCTACTGTTCCTGTGAGCAGCTTTTTTAAAACAGACCTTCTTCGATCATTGAAGTTCATGCATTCGACTTTAAGTTAAAAGGCAAATATTACCCTCTTTGGGAAGGTAATATTTTAAAAACACCTCTTTAATATATGTAAAAAGGCAGGTCTGTGCAATGATATTGAGGTCTGTTAATCCAATTTAAAATTCCGCAAACGTTTGAGGAAGTGATGAGCTGCTGTATTTTTTTACATCTTTATAATTCTTTGCTCTATTCTCTCCTGATTAGCGGTTATTTGTACCACATATATACCAGCCGGCTGAGATGAAAGGTCTATCTGGCTGCCTTCTCCGGGAGTCTGAACGCTAACCAGGTCTCCGGTGGCATTAAAAACTTTTATCTCAGTTTCAGTGAAATCGTTAAAGTGTACATTTACAATACCTGAAGTAGGGTTGGGGCCAATTTTATATTTCATTTTAGGAGAAATAGTCAAGGGCTTGGAGTAAATGGCTTTACCGTCATGGTCAACCTGCTTAAGACGGAAGTAGTTTTTGCCAGGCTGTGCTGAGGCTGTAAAAGAGTATGTGTGAAACATATTGCTGGTACCATTGCCGGAAACCCACCCAATGGCCTCAAAGTTTTTAGCATCCACGCTATGCTGAACTTCAAAACCTGCGTTGTTTAATTCACTGGCTGTTGCCCATGAAAGGTCAATTTTTCCTTCCAGGTTTTCACTGGCGTCAAAACTTGCAAGAGTTACAGGTAGTACCTCATCTTCTATTACATTAACCCTGAATGAAAGATCAACATCAGGTTGAAAGCCGTTCAGGTAGGCTTTACCATCAACGTAAGCGTCTGCATCAGAGTGGTTAAATTTAATTTCACCTTCAAAATCAGAAAATACGAAGGTATAAGTATTGCCGGAAGCAAAATATAATGAGCCTTCACTAATGTTGAGAAATATAGCCTGAAAACCGTAACCGGATATACTCACGTCAGGTTGTGTGTACATGAGGCTGGCTTCGCTTGTGCTTTCACCGTTGTATATAGACAGGTTGCCTGTATATGTGGCAGAGTCGGCCTTCTCTACTTCAATGGAGTAAAATATGGCACCTGCACAATTATTAACTTTAAAGCTTTGGCCTATTTTTTCGGCTACGCTTCCTTCATTGTTGTATTCGGTAGACACACAATTGCCCTGGGCTTGTACGTCAAACATCAAGGCACTGCACAATAACAGCACGGCTGCTTTTATGCTTTTAATCTGAGGAATGTGATTGTGGCTTTTCATCATGATCTGTGTTTGAATCTTGATGCAAGGTAGATAGATATAGTGCTTTAATAAAATTGTATTTAACTCATTTGTGACAGTCGTATGTTTATTTTTGTGATGATTAAATTGGGATATTTTCTCTTAAGTGATAACTCTTAGGGTTGTGGGGATTTGCACTTAAACCAGACCTAAGGGATAACCCCGAACCCCCTGAGTAGCTCTGAAGTGCACTTGGTGTGCGAACAGACCTGTACATGGAAAAAACTGCTTCCATAGCGTTTTAATGTGCTATTTATACTCATTGACCCTGAGATGGCCCCTGGGAAGATGGGCTTGGAATAATTTATCACAAGCCATGAGTAAGCCATGTTAGTTTATGTGCGTTTTTGTCAAAAAATCATAAAAAAGCGTAAAAAGGTCGGTTATATGTACATGAATAATCTGTATTGTGGATTAAATGTGTTTTGCGAAACAGTTGGATTGGAGCCTTTTTTTAAGGTTTTTCAACTTTTTTCAGGGTTTTGAACCTGACTTTTGAGAAATCATTTATTACATATGATCTTTTCTCTGCCGGATGCTTTGAAATTATAATGGCAAAGCTGAAATCAGTGGAGTAAAATGTGTAGGGAAAATAAGGAACAAACGTAAAACCTGTGGAGTAAATGGATTGGAAAGTAAACAAGTAAAGTGAAACTGCTGCTAAAAATCAGTAAACCGCGCTTATTGTTATATTATACGAGTTTGTCTACTGCTTTTGCCGATTGCTATTAACAACTCTCTGTCAGCAAAGAGGTAAAAATTTAGGGGCTCCCCAGAAATTCCGCTTGATCCGAAAATAAGGCCTCAGGGAAATATTAAAATAAAAAAAAGTGGAGCAGGGTCAGGAGGGGACCCTACTCCTATGACCAGAAAACCCAGACTGACCCTCACAAGGAGGACCAATATCCAACCAACGGGCAGATCTGATCATCTTATCGGCATAAGACTTTTTTATCCTTGCCTCAACCAACTTCCTTTGATTAAGCTTATGGGTAGAGAATGTAGCTCTCTACCCATAAGTGATCTAAGTTCCAGGCTGTACCATTTGTTCACTACCATAAGTCTGGTACACCTGATCTATCCCTATAGCACACGGGATATGTAATACCCCCAAAAGAATTCTTAATTTTTTTTTAATCGCCCTATAACGGATCAGAAAAAGAGGAGTAGGGCCAGGAGGGACCCTACTCCTTGATAACCAGAAATAATCTTAGTTAGAAACCTTGATTAACCCTAGCTGATCCTCACTTGAAGAAATCAGCGTCCAACCAACGGGTGAATTCTGGTCATTTTTGCTGGCATAAACTTTCCATCTGTAAGTTCTGCCTACAACCAATTCGGCAATTGAAGCATTGCCATCTACATTAAATTGAATGCTTTTTTGTGATGATGGGATCACGATATTTTTTACAGGGTCTGCGCCGCTGTTATCAAATCCTCCCCATACCACATTTCCTGTAGATATATCTACCACCTCGATAACATAATCCGATGTACTGGAGTATGCTGTCCATTCGAAAGTAGGAGTGGTAGAGGTAACTTCTACCGGTTGTGTGGTTGTTGGTTCATTAGTAGGAGAGTTGAGGGTTATTGACCCGGTGATGTCAAAAGTCAGGGTAATGGCGTTGCCCCCGCTAAAGGTTACTACCGGCTCTCCAAACTTTGCGATCCTATCGGGATCCATTACCCGTTGATCATTGTCATAGGTGGCGCGTGCAATATATGTTCCGTCAGGGATGTTGGCCAATGTATAGCTTAATGATACTGTCTGAGTACTTAGTCCCGGGATAGTTTCCTTAGTTACGGGGTGTACCAGCGTAACATCAACATCTTTATTATCAGTGGCGAGATTTCTAACCGTTCCACTAAGGCTTCCTGCCGCACCTGCGGTTAATTCTATATTTACACCGGTAGTTTCAGTATTTATCACTACATCTGCACCTACAGCATTTGAAGTGTAATTAATAATGTAACCTTTAACCTGATAACTTCCTTGTGGCACATTATATATAGAGTAATTACCGTCTTTGTCAGATACCGTTGAAAATGCCGTGTTACTTCCCGCATTTTCTGCCACGACCAACACACCTGCAACTCCTGCAGAACCGCTGGCTACTTTACCAGAGATAAATCCTGCATCAGCAATAGAAGCAGGGGACATTTCTGCACTCTGTTCTGCTGTTCCTCCGGCTTCTACGGAAAAGGATACTGCTTCAATACCTCGTGGAGGTACAGCTTCATAACCTTGTTTGTAGAATTTTAAAAAGTAAGTGCCAGGGATTAGGTCAGCACTGAAATTGCCATCGGCATCCGTCGTTAATGAATTTTCAGTAGGAGAATTAGTCTCCGCATCAAAAACAATTATTTTGACACTTTCCAGTCCGGCCTGAGTTTTAATATCGGTTACTGTTCCGGTCAGTTTTCCCGTAGAGGGCCCACCATCATCATCTGAACATGCTGTCAACAAAATGTTGAAAAAAATAGCACTTAAAACAATAAAAAATAAATTTCTCTTCATGTGTATTACCGGTTTATTGTGAAATGTTTGACTGAATAGCACGGTGGAAATGCCATACCCCCAAAGGAATTTTTAATTTTTTTTAA
>NZ_SMLW01000635.1:0-6165 GCF_009711405.1 Fulvivirga kasyanovii
ATGATGTGGCAGTACATTATAATTCTACCAGGCCAGCAAGTTTGGGAGCACTGGCATATGCTCAAGGGACGGATATTCATATTGGCCCGGGACAGGAAAAGCATTTGCCACATGAAGCGTGGCATGTAGTACAGCAAAAACAAGGTCGGGTGAAGCCAACCTTACAGATGAAAGGAGGGGTAGCTGTAAATGATACTGTTGGGGGTAATGATCACTCCATAGCGGCTAACGGAGTGGCCCAACTGAACAGGGATGAGAAAAAACAGGACTATAGTAGACTTTTATTGAAATTTGGAGCCATAAAACCAGTTTACGCTCAGAAACGGACAGAGGCCAGATGGTTATTAAATAATGTAAGGGTAAAAGAAGGAATTGAAGAAAAACAAAGGTGGTATTTACGAAACAGATTGGAGCACCTTCTGCCTGAATTAGATAAAATCAGCGATCTGACTTTTGATGAGACTTTCAGCCATGGTAAATATAAGAAGCTGAAGTATGCCTGTACCAGGTTGGGAGGTAATGATTTAAAGCTCCTGAACCAGACTATTACTGAACTCAAACAGTTATACCATGAATTTACAGGGAAACATGGGGAAAGGAAAATAATCAATCAGCCGGGTTATGCCACTGGTGATGTCTTTGGTATTGCTGCGTCCCTTATTGATGACCCTAATCTCGATATTGTTATTAGCAGAGGTGCGGAGAAAGGAGAAGAAGGTTATGATCCGACAGATAAGGCCGATGCGCTGGTTAAATTTTATACAGACTCAGGTATAGAACCATGGCGTATACATATGGCACAGGTTTCAGATTTGAGAGGTGAAGGTGCTAAGGCTATGAAAGAAATGACACGGAGTATCCATAAAGGGTTTGACCCGGGATTGTCAAACAGGACAATAGATAATAACCTGACCCTGACCGTAAGTGGAGGAACGGATTATGTAGCGACACACTGGAGCGACGAAATGAAAAGCAAAGTACGAAATGCATGGGACGTTAACGATTCGAAGGACAAGGAGATTCAAGATTGGCTTCAGTCTAAAAATGTACCACGCGGAGGTAAAAATGTTGCCATTTTATGGTCACGGTTTAGTGGAAAGAAAGGAGACATTCACCTTGAGCATGATACCAGCTACAGAGGCATGGAGCAGATAGTGATGATGGCCAAAGAAAAATTTGATGCTGTTATAATAGCCGGAGATCCTTATGCAACCCCTGACAAAGCAGGTAAGTTTACGGAAATCGCCACCAAAGCGGGGCTTAATGTGTTTGACCTAACCGGTTTTTGGGAGGACAAAACGGATTTACTGAAAGCCTGGGGAGGTGATACACGTTTTGGACAATTCAAACTATATGACTATCTCGACAGGCACTTCGAAGAATTAAAACATTTGGGATTTCGAAGTGGAAACCTCGAGGTTATGGCTATGCTTGGTCATCAGGTAAGGTATATGGAAGAACCTGACAGCAAAGGAGGGGAGAGGATGGAAAAATGGCATGAAAAAGAGGGAGGAAAAACTGCCATGGGAGGAAAAGCTACAGGTTATGAACGGCTTATGGTGGATAAGCCTCCAACACGATCAGGCCAGTTTCTAAGGGCATTTCAAAATGAGTTTGGCGACAGGCCTGCATGGGCGCCAGGCAGAGACCCGAATAGAACAAAGCCAGACCAAATTCATGCTTATGAAAGTGGGTTTAATGAAAGGGATCTTATGAAAATAGGAAGCTACCTCGGTGTGGCCAGACCTTCCCAAATAACCCACGTACCGATATCCTTTTCACCTTACGCCTCACTGACCACTTTAGATCTGACTGGGGTGAGGATATCCTCGGATCTGATCAGTAAACTTATGAGCTATATTAATGCTGGCATGCTCCCCAGTCTTTCCCGTTTAGATATAGATGAGAGTTATCGGGGAATTGTAGAGCCATATGGGGATATACAAGGGATACTGGTTAACTATAAATAATGCGTGGCAGTCAATATCAACATTATGGTTAAGTCCTTTTATGTGATTTTTTTATCAAAGATTTCACCTCGTAAAGACTGATAACAGGAATATACCTGACAAACAGCAGGAACATGGTAAGGAACATCCCTATGGAGAAAATGAACACACCAATGTCATAGAGTGATGGTGAAAACAGGGCCCAGGAGCTGGGCAGGTAGCCGCGGGAAAGCGATGTAACGATGATCACAAACCGCTCAAACCACATACCGATATTGATGATAATAGAAAGCACAAAACTGAATAAAAGGTGCCTTCTCAATTTTCTTAACCATAGTAGCTGGGGTATGAGTGCGTTGAAAAGCAACATACAAATAAAGAATATAGCATAATCACCCGTAAGCCTGTATTTCATGATAAAGGCATCTAAACCACCCACATATACCGCTTTGCAAACCTCAATAAAGTAGCTCAGGGCGATGAGGGAGGCATGTACAAGCACAATACGGTTCATTTTATCAATATGGTTGATGGTAATGTAACTTTCCAGGCCAAGCAATTTCCGGAGAGGAATAAGTAAGGTGAGTACCATGGCAAACCCTGATAAAATGGCTCCTATAACAAAATAGGGAGGAAACATAGTGGAGTGCCAGCCTGGCACCAGCGTATTGGCAAAATCCATGGCTACAATGGAGTGGACGGAGATCACCAAAGCGGTAGCCAGGCCTCCAAGGGTATACATAACTGACTCATACCTTCTCCAGTGCCAGACGGAGTTGTCCCAATTGAAGCTACATGCCGCATAAATTTTCTTCTTCAGTCCTTTGCTTTTATTTCTGAGTTCTGCAAAATCAGGGATCAGGCCGAGGTACCAGAATATCAGCGATACCAGGAAATAAGCCAGTATAGCCGTAGCATCCCAAACCAGTGCTGAGTTGAAATTGACCCATAATGACCCATAGGTGTTCGGTATAGGAAAGACCCAGTAAAAAAGCCATGGACGGCCCAGGTGGGCAATAATGTAAAAACCCGAACAGCTTACAGCCGCCAAAGTCATGGCTTCGGCCGACCTGTTGATAGAGTTTCTCCACTTGGCTCTGAAAATCAGCAAAATGGCTGAAATTAATGTACCGGCATGGCCTATCCCGATCCACCACACGAAGTTGGTGATATCCCATGCCCAGTTGACTGCCTTATTCTCACCCCACATACCTATACCAGACCACCAGGTGCGCAGCAGGCAGAAGCCTCCAACACTTAGCAGCAAACCACATAGAGCAAAAGCCATTCGCCAGAAAGTCTTTTTTTCTTTTATGCCAGTGGTAACATCATGCGTAACATCATTTCTGCTTTTGTCTCCTGCTATAAGCTCTTCCTCTAAAAGAGATCCTGCTTTTGAGTTCATATGACGGGTTTTTTGTAAGGCTCAACCGCAACTGACACCGGGCCTCCTTGTGTGAAAATGAAGGAGGGATAACGCAAATGGGTTTATACAGCTTTGCAACAACAGCCTGCTTCCTTTTGTTTATCGCGGGTACACCTCTCCGCCCTATAATTCAGGAAATTGTTAAACAAAACCTGCTGCCGGTTGCTTTTACTAAAAGAAAGTAAATGGATAGCGTGAATGAATAAGGAGACCAGAGACAGAATTGACAGGACATTGTCTTTTATTCAGCCCTGGTTGCTGCTGGGGTTTATTATCATTTTTGTGCCGGGTGTAGTCTTTTTCACCTTCTACTATTCAGATAAGTTTTTACCTTACCCTGTTTCAGAGCATGGCAGGGAAATAGTGCCGCTTTTCAACACTACAACCATACTCACCGGCCTGGCCTTTTTTCTGACCCAGATACTGCTGTTCTTTTTTGCATTCCGCTACAGGAAAAAGGTTGGCAGACAAGCCAGGTACCTGAAAAATTTCCTGAAACTGGAGCTTTTCTGGACGGTTATCCCAGCCCTGGCTTTTATATTTCTATTTGTGTGGGGGCAAATCCTTTGGGCAAAAATACAGGCAGAGCCGGAAGGTGATGTGGTGGAGATAGACGTAATGGGCGAGCAGTTTAACTGGTGGGTGCGTTATCCCGGTCAGGATGGTGAACTGGGGAGGTCGGGCTTTGAATATATCGATCAGGTAAACCATATGGGTATAGATTTCACAGATCCCGGCAGTCTTGACGATTTCATCCCCATGCAAATACACATCCCTAAAGGGCGGCCGGTAAAGCTCCATATCAGGACAAGGGATGTAATTCATAGCTTCTTTTTGCCACACTTCCGGGTAAAGATGGACGCCGTACCCGGCATGATCACCAAAGTGAATTTTACCGCCACCACTACTACAGCAGAAATGAGGGAGAAGCTGAATGACCCGACTTTCAACTACGAAGTGGCTTGCGCAGAACTCTGCGGCCGCATGCATTTTGCCATGAAAATGATCCTGGTAGTGGATACCCCGGAGGAATACGGCGAATGGTTGAAAGAGCAAAAAAGCTGGCTGTCGCAACACCCCGAATACCGCATAAATTACACGAGCCAATGAGTATGGAAACGCTGGAAGATAAGGAGTTTAAAGAGGTGTCTTTTCTTCACAGAAAGGATGCAGGCAACAAGGTGCTGGTTTTTATTTTCACTTATATTTTCAGCACCGACCATAAAACCATTGCCAAACAATACCTTTTTGGAGGCCTTTTCTGGGCATTTGCCGGGGCATTGATCTCCCTCATCTTCCGGCTGCAACTTGGCTTTCCAAACCTTGACCTGAGCTGGCTGCAGCCCATACTGGGTGACAACATCATCAACGGACGCCTTGATCCGGATTTTTATCTCTCCATGGTCACTATGCACGGCACTATTATGATGTTTTTTGTGCTTACAGGCGCCTTTTTAGGTACTATGGGCAACCTGCTGATCCCATTGCAAATAGGTGCCCGGGATATGGCCTCCGGCTTTCTTAATATGCTGTCGTTCTGGTTGTACTTCCTCTCCGGGCTTATCATGTTCCTTTCATTTTTTGTGGAAACTGGTGCGGCTTCCTCCGGCTGGACCGCTTACCCGCCACTGAGCGCCCTGAAAGAGGCTTCTCAGGGTTCAGGGGCAGGCATGACCTTATGGATCATCAGCATGGTCATTTTCATTATTTCCAATGTGATGACCTCCATCAATTTTATCAGCACCACCATCAATATGAGGACAGAAGGCTTGAGCTTCAGGAGATTGCCACTTACGGTCTGGGCTTTCTTCTTTACAGCCATTCTCAGTCTGCTGTCATTTCCCGTACTGTTTAGTGCATTGCTCTTGCTCTTCTTCGACAGGAGTTTCGGAACCAGTTTTTTCCTAACTGATATCTATATTGCCGGTACCCATTTGCCCTACAAGGCGGGCAGCCCCATTATTTATCAGCACCTGTTCTGGTTTTTGGGACACCCGGAAGTGTACATCGCCATATTCCCTGCCTTCGGTATCACCTCCGATGTTATAGCCACAAATGCCAGAAAACCTATTTTTGGCTATGCCGCTATGGTAACTTCCATTTTTGCCATCATGATCCTGTCATTTCTGGTATGGGCGCACCACATGTTTGTTTCAGGGATGAACCCATTCCTGGGGTCGGTCTTTAGCCTTACCTCATTTATTATAGCTGTACCCTCTTCCGTCAAAGTATTCAACTGGATCACCACCTTGTGGCGTGGCAATATCCATTTTACCACCTCCATGCTGTTTGCACTCGGCATGGTGTCCTTTTTCATTACCGGAGGCCTTACAGGGCTGTATGTTGCCAATTCCGCTATTGACATCGAAGTACATGATACCTATTTCGTAGTGGCACATTTTCACCTGGTCATGGGGAGTGCAGCCTTCTTTGGCTTTTTATGTGGTGTTTACCATTGGTTTCCCAAAATGTTTGGCCGGATGATGAACAAAACACTGAGCTATCTACACTTCTGGCTGACCTTTGTGGGGGTGTACCTGATCTTTTTCCCTATGCACTATTTAGGTATGTCGGGGCTGCCGAGAAGGTATTACTCCTTCACCAACTTTGATACGTTTGATGCTTTCTCCGATCTTAATGCATTTATTACCGTGGCTGCCATACTTACCTTTGCCGGGCAGTTTATTTTTCTTTTCAACTTTTTCCGTTCCATCTACAAAGGAAAACCCGCGGAGGCCAATCCCTGGAGGGCAACTACCCTCGAATGGACTACACCCGCCAAAGTACGGG